>NZ_JBEOOL010000026.1:0-72162 GCF_040309225.1 Pseudoalteromonas sp. GW168-MNA-CIBAN-0100
GAGCGGGGGTCAATGTTTTATTTCAGCTTTTTGACAATTAAATGAATTTAGTATGAAAGCTATACAAATAAAGGGCTGCAGAGCTTTTTTGCCTATTAAACAACCAACATATGAGCAGTTAAACTACGTGCATACATAAAACTACAATATTAGGTGCTGTTAGGCTAAGCCAACTACATTTTTTAGTTGGCGTTTAATAAAGTATTACGTATGCAGTTAATTAAAAACTATAATTAAAGCCTGCGTAATAGCGTCGCCCTGAATAGCTTGAGTTAAGTAATCGTGCATCTGTATCATCACCTAAACGCGTTACCGATTCCGACTTAGTTAAATTAATAACAGCAGCTGTTAAGCTTAGCCCTTCATACAAATTAACCGATGCATTAACATCAACTTGCTCGTACGGGTCTTGATATACATTTAACCCACTATTAAGGCCTAATACTGTCTCCCCTCGTTTGTTATATGAAGCACGTATATTAAAAGCGTCACCTTCATAATAAACAGAGGTGTTGTACTGATACTTTGCACTGCCTATTAATGCCGACTGACCAAACTCTTCACCATTTACTGTTACATCTGCTTTATTGGTTTTGTTATAGGTGTAATTTGCGTAAAAACCAAAGCCATTATCAAAGGCATGCTGGATAAATACTTCCGCGCCTTTAGATATTGCATCGGTACCATTACCTACAGTGCTATACGGAGCTATATTAATGGTTCCTGCATCTACTATATTATTTTTACCGGCAAAGTTTTGCTCTACATCAATTACCAATGGCACAACAAAGTTATCTACTTTCTTATGAAAAAGTGCCAATCCAATAGCAGAACCCTCGCTGTAATAATACTCAATAGATAAATCAGCTTGCACCGATTCAAATGGCTTCAAGTTTTTATTACCACCACTGCCGCTAAAACCTGGCTGTTCATTAAATGCAGCTCTATCATTTGCCCATTCATCCGATACAAACGTAATACGCTGCTGCGCACCTAAATCGCTGTAATCAGGACGAGACATTACTTTTGCTATTGCCGCCCGAATAACTAAATCGTCAGTTGCATCCCACGCTATATTAAAGCTTGGTAGTATTTGAGTGTCTTCGTTTTCTTGAGTGACTAATTGATAGTCTTCTACAAAGCGTGCGTCACCAGTTACTGGCTCGCCTGTTTCGTCATTTGTGTGATCTAATTGGTAGGTATATAAGTCAGTAGATGAAGTAAGTGTTTTTGTTTGCACAACACGCACGCCCAAATTACCTCTTACTTCACTAAACTCAAAATCACCTTGAATATAAAAAGCAGATATTTTCTCTTCAATGTCGTAAACAAAGTTATCTTCAATACGTGTATAAGGTACATAGCTAGCAGTGACCATATCGCGATATTTATCCCAGTCGATACTTGGCATTTGGTTTATACCAAAACCACCAACAATATTACTCTCACTAGTAAATACATTTTGAGCTAATGGCATTCCACCATTCCATTGGTAGCTGTCGAAACGCGTAATACCTTGCTCGCTTGCTTCGCCCGCAGTAATATCAAAATTAGGATCTAAAAAGAAGGTATTGCCAGTTTCACGATGAAGCGTGGAGTTACGATATTTGACACCGGTTCTAATTGTTTTTAAAAAGCCCCAATCAACATAAAAATCCACATCAGCTTGGTAATAATCTTCTTCTAACTCACTGCGTACAAAACTTGAGTTTGAAGAGCCCGCATCACGACCGCCTCCAATTCCACTTTGCAAGTTAGCTAGTGTATTAGGGTCAATATTAAGTGATACATTATTTTGGTTGAGTGACCAGCCTGCCATTTGAGCAGCATTTTGAATAGCAGTGGCGTTTTCGCCCGCGTTTGAACTTTTATATGCAGCTTCCCAGCTTTCTTCCGGCCCCCCTTCTGATTTTGTATTACCCACAACAAAACGCGCTTTAAAATTATCGCCTTCATAAGTTAAATTAAAATCAAAGGTATCGGAGGTGGATTCTTCACGTACATAACTGCCGCGCATCCACGGAAACTGCATATCACTTTCAATACCGCTTGCCATCGCATCGTATTGCATACCTGTAACAATACTTCCCGACTCATCAAGATTTACATCAGTTAAAAAATCAGAATTTAAAGACCACTCAGGTATATCAATCACAGATTCAGTTCTGTCTTGGCCGAGTGTAAAGCCAAAGTAATTAAATCCAAGCTCTAAACGATTTGTTGGTCGCCACTGTGTACTAACTTGAATTCCTTCGCGCTCACGTTTTTCGTTAAGAACTGAACCTCGCACAACTTGTGGAAACCAAACTCCATCGTAACTGTTGCCGTTTGCATCATTAATAGTATCCCAACCATTATTGTTATTAACTGCGTTACCGTTTATATCTGTAGGTTGTCCACCGCCAGTGTAGCGCCATACATTTGCATCAGTTCCGCCCGAAAGTGTCCTGTTTATTCGTTCCTGATACGTATAGCCAACTAATACACCAAAGTTTTCGTTGTCGTTTTTCCATGAATATAAACCCGTAAACTGTGGTTCATACTCTTTTGTAACATCAGCGTAAGTACTCTCTACATTAAATACACCCGAGTTTACATCCATACTCAAAGGTTTTCGGCTATGCATTAATACAGTACCACCAACCCCTCCTTCATCTAAGCGTGCCTCTGGCGATTTATAAACCTCTACACTTTCAATCATCGAAGACGGTAACAAAGCATAATCAAACGAACGGGAAGGTTCACCCGGAGAAGACGCAATAAAATTACCATTAAGCTGTGTAAAAGTTAGCGCCGACGACAAACCACGAATACTGACTGATGAACCTTCTCCGCCGTCACGCTCAATTACCACACCAGGTAAACGCTGAAGAGAGTCGGCAACGTTTTTATCAGGGAATTTTCCAATATCTTCAGCGGTAATTGCATCAACCACAGAGCCTGACATACGTTTTACATCTAAGTTTTCGGCCATGCTTGAACGGATACCACGTACTTCTATTACTTCCATATCTTTTGTGTGCTGCGAGTTTTTGTTTTCTTGCGCTGCAAAAGCATACGTAGAACCCAAAGCAGAAAAAATTGATACATAAAGTGACGACTTACAAAACGTTGAAAAAGGGAAAGGGTATATGCTTGCTAATATCATGTGAGAGGCTGTTCCATTTAAATCTGCTCATAAAACTAAAGCGAGAAGTTAGTCCTTTTACGCAAATTATTCACGTAATGGCAAAAATTGCTCCCAATTCTACACAGCCAAACTTAACCGTTTGTTAACCAACAATATTAAATTAAATAAACGTCTCTTTTAACTGTATTTATACCTATTAAATGAAAGTTAAAACCCAGCCCACACATCAAATCCGCTCTCAATTAACAAACTAAGAGCGGCTTTGTGGTATTTAATAGCTTAATGAAATAATTACAGTGCAAAAATCATCATAAAGTGTATACAAAAAAACGAAGGGGATAATTAGATGAGGTAGTCAGCAGTTTATACTTTAAAAAGCAAAACTGCCGGATGATATTTGAAAGAAGCAACAATTGCTAAATAGCGCTTGGTTAATCAAGCGTAGTAATAACCTCTGAAAGCTCGAGTAATGTCGGCTTTCCACCATAATAATTGGTATCTATGTGATAGCTATTACCCACCCAGAAAGGTGCTTTAGTTGAGTTATGTCCATGTATTGAAAAGTCGACTCCATGACTTTTAACTACCTTATTTTGTTTAACCACTTCGCGATCCCACAATAAAGATTGCACAATCACCGATTTATCATCAGGGTAATTTTCCCAATCCCACGATTGTGCAAATGTATGAGACAACCCAACTTTATAACCGCGATATTCAAGTACTATTGAAAGAGGTTTAGTTAGTAACTCATCGCACATAACATTGAGCTTTTCACTCGATACCGACTTGTGCCAATTGCCACCATTGTCAGTCCATAATTTAAAAGCCGCTTTATCATTACTTAATAATGATTCCAACATTAAATGCTCATGATTACCTAATATCATACATGCCCTAATGGCTTGTAAGTGTGTAAATAAGTCATATGTTTTATCCCCGCGATCAACAAAGTCGCCTAGGCAAAACAAAGTATCTCTTTCAGGGTTAAAATTTACGTTATTAAGTGCGTTTTTTAAGGCAGGTAAATCACCATCAAGATCGCCAATTACAAATACTCGGCACTCATCATTAATAAATATTGCTTGTTTTGAAGATACAGCCTGAATAGCGTTAATACCTATATGCAAAATAGACTCCTATAGAATGCAATCTAAAACTTAGATTAATACTTGAGTTTATAAAGCCTTAAGGTAACACAATATAATTGATAATTAATGAAGGTAATAAAATTTGATTGAAACTAAAAATGCATGACGGCGGACTTTAGCTACAAGCTAAATAAGTAATGTAGATAGTTTTTAGCCGATAGTAAAAAGCGGCTTAGCAAAATACCTGAACAAGTTATAAGTTCGTTAGCAGCACAAACTTATCAGCCAGCTCACCTAAACTTTCACGCTTATTAGGATCGGGCTTTATACAGTCAATAGGGCAAACACTTACACAAGTAGGTTTATCATAATGCCCTACACACTCAGTACATTTACTAGCATCTATTTGGTATATTTTAGCGCCCATATAAATAGCCTCATTAGGGCACTCTGGGTCACACATATCGCAGTTAATGCATTTACTATTTATGAGTAGAGCCACTTTTTAGCCTTTCCAATTAAAGTCCTATAAAACAAAAAATGAAAAAATAGAGCATTTACTGCTTTATTTTAAATTATATGATTAACAGCGTTAAATTATGCATTTTATTGACTTTTTCTTTGTTGATCTTTATCAATAAAAACTTCTGGCTTCTCTAATGAAATTTTAAAGCGTCGCTGTTAATATTGTCTACATCCTAAACAATAAAGTAGTTCTGATGGCAGCTAATTATTCTCTCGATGATTTACGTTACTTTTGCACCATAGTAAAACTAGGTAGCTTTAAAAAAGCATCAATAAGCCTTGATATGTCACTATCAACTTTGAGCCGTAGAATACGTTTATTAGAGCAAGCTCTGCAATTAACGTTACTAAATCGAGATGCCCATCGAGTTACACTTACGCATACTGGCGAGTTATATTACGATCGCTATCGTAAACTGTTCGATGAAGTAGAGTGTATAGAGCAAGCACTTTGTGATGAGAAAGACCAACCTAAAGGGAAAATTAGGATCTGTGCACCCATTTACATGGGTAAACATTTTTTAAGTGCTATTTTTTGTGATTTTTTACTGCAGTATCCCGATATTCAACTAGATTTACGCTTTTCAAATAACCTTATTGATATTGAAAAAGAAGGGATTGATATAGCGTTTAGAGTAAGAAATCCTGCCATTGATAATTGGGTTATTAGGGAGCTTAAGCTTACTCATAATGTATTGTGTGCTCATCCTGACTATGATTATCAATCCATCACTCATCCTGAGCAATTAGAAGAGCAACCAAAAATTACGTGCGTTGGGTTGGTACCGTGGCAATTAAAAAATCAGCACACGAACGAGGAATATAGCTTCAACCCAAACACACATGTTCGATTAGAAGTTGATGAAATTCAAATGATGAAACAAGCAGTTGAGTCTGGTGTGGGTATTAGCTACATCCCTGATTATATAGCATTACCACTTATTAAAGCCGGAAAGCTTAAACACATTCTTCCTGATTGGCAAAGCAAAGGGCAGCCATTTTCTATGCTTTATCGCGACAGAAAACAAATCCCTTATCGAGTGCGATTACTTATAGAGCATACACTGCAACACTTCACTAAAATGTAGCAGTGTAGGCTTTTCACAGCAAAGTAATTAAGCTAATTCATCTTTTAAAAACTAAGCCTTAGTACGATTACACCTAAAAATGCCGTTGTTAATCCTATAACTTCTTGGCGTGTAAAAGACTCTTTTAGAATGATGCGTGAATACAACAAAATAATTAAAATATTCATACCTGAAATCGCTGAAACTAGCCCTGTATTACCAATAGCAAAAGCCGATATTATTGCAACCATGCCAGCTACATTTGTTAAACCAATAAGTAACCCGCACGAAAATGTTTTACCGGCAGACCAATACGCTTGAGAAGAGCCTTGCTCTGCTAGCATTTTTTTACGCTTTACTAACCAACTAACGGCAAAAAGAAAGCTACCAAAACCAAACATAGACGTTAAAGTTGCAAACGTATCAGCCTCAAGAAGCGTTGATTGCTTCCCCATTAAATCATTAAATGCAAAAGACAGTGCCGCGAGTAATCCCCATTGCGCGCCTTGTAAATTACTTAATGAGATATCGCTGGAGTAGCGAATAATATAAAGGCCGCCAAAAATAATAAAAAAGCCGATTAATTGAATAACAGTTAAGGTTTCTTGCCATAATAAAAAGGCAAATAAAAGTACAAATAAAGGCGTTAACCCCGACAGGATGCTAATTAAAGACGCTTTCCCAACCGAAAACCCTTTGTGCAAAAACCCATTAGCCGCAAAAGATCCAAAACCTAAAGCGAGCCCAACCGTAATATCAGCCCAGCCGTACCATGTGTGCTCAAACACCACAGTACCTAGCGCACTAATTATAAATCCCACAAAAAAAACACCGAATAATAATAGATTACGATTAATCTTTTTTTGTGACGTCCATTGGTACATTATTCCTCGCGCACCAAAAAAAACAGTGGCGAGTAATGCAAAAATTATCCACATATAAGTGAGACCCTTTATAATTTACTTTGATAAACCCGAATAAAAAGTGGTTATTTAACATTGTTGAATGCAATGACTATTACATAAAGGTTCAACAGTAAAGCACCTAGCCACTACAAGAGCGTTACCCGATACCTAGCTTCTACTCTATAAAATAAGCAGCTTAGGCTTCACATAATAAAATACTAGCCACACAATTACACTTTAATAAACAACAACACCAGTATATTTAATCTATAAATATTATAAACAGGCATAAGTGGCACTATAGATCCCATAAATAGCATTTAACTATTTAGTCGCTTAGCTTCAATCACATAGTGAGCAACTAACACACAGAGATAACAACAATTTAGTGAAAAAAACGAATTTATAAAAACATAAAAAACAGTTTTAAACTGTCATTTTATCGACAATATATTTTTAACCTAAAACTCAATTGACTTTATTTTTAAACTCAATATGATTGATTTAAACAAAGAGGATAATATGTTTACTTTAATCACATACCTGCTAAAAACAAATACCACCTTCGGAATTTAAGCCGAGTGTAACCCTTACACTCGGCAGTTACACTGTACCTTTATATATTTAAATTCGATTTAGTTTTTGTGGGGATTAGTCCGTGCTTTCTTTTCTGTTCGAGCGTAAAAAATCTTTCCTGTCTAAAAATAACTTCACAGACGCAGCGGTACTATTACAACCGCTGAAGCTTGCGTATTTACTACAAGAAGTCGAGTATTCACAGCGGCCTTGGTCAAAATTCAATCCGCATGTACAAATTAATAGCACGGTGGTTATTAAAAATATAACCACCGGTTTTAAGCGCCGCATAACTTTAGTGCCTCCAAGCCAACGAAGGCACTTTATTAGTGACGTATCATTTCACTCTCCTCTTGGGGTCGCTCTTTTAGGGCATAAAATAAATCATATTATTGAATATAAAGAAGCTGGGGAATCCCACCTTTGGGAAATAATAGCCATTAATATTAAGGAGGAAATATAGAGTAAATTATTTCAATTTTTATTTATTAATTTTATATATTTAATTGGAGTTATTTGTAATGAGTAAAGAAAAACCTAAAAAACATGCAAGCAAAACATTAAAACAAAAACGTAAAGAGCGAAGAGATAAGCTAAAGCAACTTGAAAAATAATTAATATTATTTTAAATAAAGTCGCAAACTCGGGGTTTTTATAACCCCGAGTTTTTTGAAAAAACTATATTCAGCTGTAGCTAAACAGCTTGTTTAAATGGATTACGAGTATCTTGTTGTTCCTCAAGATTACGCATTAAAATAGCGTGCGCTAAGTTGATGCCTTCATTTAGCGGTATTTTTACAATGTGACCAGAGCCTTTAGCATCGCTAATAGTTTCCCCCTTTTTGTTTTCCATATATTCAAGCTTAAAAGTAATGTTACCTTGTGGTGTCATAAGCTCTAAGGAGTGACCTGTACAAAATTTATTTTTAACGTCTATTTCAACTAATCCATTTTCGCAGCGCTCAAGTACTTCTCCCACAAATTGCTGCTTAGTTGATACCGAATGACCGTATTCATAATTTTGATAATCTTGATGGGCATGGCGTTTTAAAAAGCCTTCGGTATAACCACGATGTGCTAGATTTTCGAGTGTTTTAAATAAGTTAGTATCAAATGGTTTACCCGAAGCTGCGTCGTCTATTGCTTTGCGATAAACTTGTGCTGTGCGCGCTACATAATAAAATGACTTAGTACGCCCTTCTATTTTTAAACTATGTACACCCATTTTTGTTAACTGCTCTACGTATTGCACAGCGCGTAAATCTTTTGAGTTCATAATATAGGTGCCGTGCTCATCCTCGAATGCAGGCATGTACTCACCAGGGCGGCCTTGTTCCTCTAGCATAAATACATCGTTACTTGGCGCGCCTTCACCCAGTGTAGGAATCACCTGTTTGGGGTCAATTTTATGCACCATTTCGCCGGTTTCGTTCTCAACACCAGGTTTTACATCGTAATCCCAACGACATGCATTAGTACACGTGCCTTGATTTGGATCGCGCTTATTTATGTAACCAGAGAGCAAACAACGCCCCGAATACGCCATACACAGTGCGCCATGTACAAATACTTCAAGTTCGGTGTCTGGGCAGAGTGTGCGTATTTCGGTTATTTCTTCGAGCGACAGCTCCCGCGATAAAATAACGCGTTCAATTCCCTGCTTTGCCCAAAATTGCACGCTTGCGTAGTTAACTGCATTTGCCTGCACTGATAGATGAACCGGCATAGTCGGCCACTTTTCACGAACCAGCATAATTAAACCAGGGTCTGACATAATTAGCGCATCGGGTTTCATCGCAATAACCGGTTCTATATCACGTAAATACGATTTAACTTTGGCATTATGCGGCGCAATATTAGACACCACATAAAACTTTTTATTTTGCGCATGCGCCTCACTAATGCCTACTTTCAGAGTGTCTAGGTCAAACTCATTATTACGCACACGCAAACTATAACGAGGCTGCCCCGCATAAACCGCATCTGCGCCATAAGCAAACGCGTAGCGCATGTTTTTTAAACTGCCTGCGGGGCATAATAATTCAGGAATAAAAGGCATTGAAGAAATAACGGGTGACATGTGCGCTCCATACATCAAACTGGGTTTAAGCCAGTTGCATAAGTAGTTAACCTAAACTCTGAAAAATAAATCTATCCCAAGCAGAATTCAGATTAGTCATTAACAAATAAGTAAACAGAAGCGCGGCAGTATAAATGCGGTCAATAATTTGCGTTTGATCGAGATCACAAAACGGCAACCAAACTGGTTTTTAATAAAATTAGGATTTTTCACTTAAAACGCGTATAATTCGCGCCCGTTAATATTCACACTTTTACTTAAAATTATTGGAGCATAAAGATGGCTTTAGAACGTACTTTTTCAATCGTAAAACCTGATGCAGTTGCTAAAAACCACATTGGCGCTATCTACAACCGTTTCGAATCTGCTGGCCTTAAAATCGTTGCAGCTAAAATGGTTCACCTTTCACAAGAGAAAGCTGAAGGTTTCTACGCTGAACATAGCGAACGTCCTTTCTTCGGTGCTTTAGTATCTTTCATGACATCTGGTCCAGTAATGGTTACAGTTCTTGAAGGCGAAAACGCTGTTCTTAAAAACCGTGAAATCATGGGTGCTACTAACCCTGCTGAAGCACTAGCTGGTACTTTACGTGCAGACTACGCTGATAGCATCGACGAAAATGCTGTTCACGGTTCTGACGCTGTTGAATCTGCTGCTCGCGAAATCGCGTACTTCTTCGCTGACGAAGAGCTTTGTTCACGTACTCGTTAATTCGAATTCGTTAACATATTGAAAAGGGCTTTCGGGCCCTTTTTTAGTCATTACGTAAAGTATTAATCAGAAACTCATGATGTTTTACTTAATGATTAAAGTGAGTGAATTGTGTACAATTCGTCCTCGTAAATTTTATCTCCACCGTCACCGATTGAGGTTGTTTCATGACCGAGCAAAAAAAGATTAACTTATTAGATTTAAACCGAGAAGCAATGCGCGAGCTATTTGCATCGTTCGGTGAAAAGCCGTTTCGTAGTGACCAGGTGATGAAATGGATTTATCATTTTGGCGTAGATAACTTCGACGATATGAGCAACGTAAACAAAAAGCTTAAAGAAAAACTTAAAGCTGAGTGCGAAATTGTAGCGCCAGAAATCACTGTGCGCCAACAAGCAAGCGACGGTACTATTAAGTACGCACTTATTCTGGAAGGCGGCCAAGAAGTAGAAGCCGTTTGGATCCCTGAAAAAGAGCGCGCTACGTTATGTGTATCATCACAAGTGGGTTGTGCTCTTGAGTGTACTTTTTGTTCTACCGCTCAACAAGGCTTTAACCGTAACTTAAAAGTATCTGAAATTATTGGTCAAGTTTGGCGTGTAGCTAAAGATATAGGCCTTGATGGTCATAGCGAAAAGCGCCCAGTAACTAACGTTGTAATGATGGGTATGGGCGAGCCTTTACTTAATCTTAAAAACGTAGTGCCAGCAATGGAACTAATGATGGACGATTGGGGCTTTGGTTTATCTAAGCGCCGCGTAACATTAAGTACTTCAGGCGTTGTACCTGCACTTGATTTACTAAAAGAGAAAATTGACGTAGCACTGGCTATTTCACTTCACGCACCCGATAACGCACTGCGTGACATTTTAGTGCCAGTTAATAAAAAGTACCCTATTGAAGAATTTTTAGCCTCGTGTCGTCGTTATATCGATGGCTCAAAAGCAAATAAAGATGTAACGGTTGAATACGTGATGCTTAACGGTATTAACGACAGCACCGATCAGGCGCATGCATTAGTGCAAACGTTAAAAGGCACACCTTGTAAGGTCAACCTTATTCCGTTTAACCCGTTCCCGGGTAATGAATACACGCGCTCAAGCAATAGCCGTATTGACCGTTTTTCAAAAGTATTACAAGCAGCAGGCGTTACCTGTATTGTGCGTCGTACTCGCGGTGACGATATTGACGCTGCTTGCGGACAGTTAGTAGGTGATGTAGTTGACCGTACTAAACGTTTAGCTAAAAAGAAAATGCGTGACGATAACGCAATTAGCGTTAATATCCACCAAGCATAATCTGTAACCACCCTATGTGAATTAGTCATGTAGGGTGGTTAAGTTGTTTATTTTTAAATAAATGATGCAACAACAAAGGTTTTAGGTAAGATAGGCGCCATGGACTAAAAATAAAGAGATAAGGTAATGCGATCTATACTTGCTATAACACTATCAACACTTGCCTTAAGTGGCTGTGTTAGCGAAAGTAGTTATAACGGCAGTAATAAGCCCGTCGTCGAAAATAAAATTAATAATACTGGCGCAGCACGAACACGAATTGCTTTAGCCTTACAGTATTTAAAAACGGGTAATAACTCTCAAGCCAAATACAATTTAGAACGTGCAGCTGCATTTGCTCCTGACCTGCCTGAAGTACATTACTCTCTTGCTTATTACTATCAACAAGTAGGCGAGAACCCGCTAGCTGATAAAGCATACCAAAAAGCACTCGAAATAAAGCCTGACGACCCTAATACGCTTAATAACTACGGCGTGTTTTTATGTGGCATTGATGAATACGATCGTGCAACTGATCAATTTTTAAAAGCCATTGAAGTACCAAGTTATATTCGCGTTGCCGAAAGTTACGAAAATTTAGCCTTGTGTGCTATTGAATTTGATGATTTCGAAAATGCAGAAAGTTATTTTCAACAGGCACTTAATCACAGCTCTCAGCGTACATCTACGTTAATTAGTTTAGCAGCGCTGTATTACGCAAAAAGTGACTTATACAAAGCCAGTGAACTTTTAAAACGCTACGAAAGCACAGGTCGAGTATCTTCTCGCGCATTAATGCTTAGCTACCTTGTAAAAAACAGAATGGGCAGAATAGAAGAGGCTGAAAAAATTTCCAGCACTATTTTACAAACTTACTCTAGCAGTAACGAAGCCTATGCATTAAAAGAGAAAAGAACACGTTTTAATGAGTTTGAAATACTGCGAGAAAAATACCGCAAAGCGCAGTTAAAAGAACTAAAAAACGACGAAAGCGGCGCGCACGTTAGTTCAAAACCAAAAATAAAAGTAATCAGAAAGAAACGTTCACCACAAGACGGTTTAACAAGCTTGGTAACAAACGACGAGCAAAAAACAGATAAAAAGATCGCAATAGCAAATAACCAAGATGTAAATCCAGTTATAGTAAGAGAAAAGCAAGCTAAGGCGGTACAAAACACGGTCAGTAAGCAAGCCGACGAAGCAACCGTAATAGCAAAACAAGTAACAACCCAAAAAGAAGAAGCTCCTAAAGTCGTCGCACCAAGCAACCCTACCGATACATCGGCTGTTATGCTTGCACTTACTACTGAGCACGACTCTGCAGATTCCGTAGTAGCTGCACCTAAAAAAGCTAAGTCCGTTTACGAACCTCAAAAAGAAGTTATAGCAACAAAACAACCAGCTAAAGCCGATGACGAGGTAACAATAATTTCGTTTGGCGCACCTAAAACAGGCCAGTTTAATTCGCAGCAAACTAGTAACTATAGTAATTCAGTTCCTGCAGTTACCGCTCAAAAAAATAGTAGTGACGTGGTATTCTACGAAGCGACTAAAAATACAACTGTATTTGAAAATAGCAGCTATCAAAATGATGCCGATATTGAATTTAAAAGTTACGAAGCAGTACAAAAAACAGAGATCCCAATGCTTAACCCTAAAGTATCGCCTTTACGCGTGCCATTTCACGTAATTGCTGTTGGCGAAAACCTATTTAGCATTTCGGTGCGATACAATGTTAAACTACAAAAGCTCCTGCAATGGAATGGTCTAAAAGAGTCGGATCGGGTAATGAATGGAAGTAAAATATACCTAAACGATCCAAATATTTATTACGAAATTAAAGCTGGTGATTCCCTTTACGATATAGCTACCCAGCGGCATGTATTAATTGATGAATTAATGCGATGGAATAAATTAAGTCCTGATATAGCACTAAAACCAGGGCACAAACTTTTACTAGTGGATCCAGACTCATACACATTATGAATGAAGAAAATACGCAAACACAGAGCGAACAGCCAACTGTAGGCCAGATATTAAAAAATCACAGAGAACAAGCGAACGTTAGCATAGCGACTATTGCTGCACCGTTAAAGCTGTCTGAACTTCAAATTAAGCGCCTTGAAAATGATGAATTTACATTACTCGGCCCTATTACTTTTGTTAAAGGCTATATAAAAAACTATTGCCGTGAATTAAAAGTAGATAGCGCACCTATATTAGCAATGATGCCAGCCCCACCGGAGCCGGCTAAACCCGCTAATATGCAGAGTTTTTCACGCCGTACAGAAAAAGAAGCAAACGACAGCCGTTTAATGTTTTTTAGCTATTTAATTTTAGCGATTGTTATTGGCTCATCTGCTTTATGGTTTTGGCAAAACGCGACACCTATTGAAGAGCAAACGAGTAACATAAACGTTGCCAACTCAAAAATGAGCGAGCGCCAAGCCGCTCAACCCAGTATTTCAGAGCAACAGCAACAAGCCGAAATTGACGATGAATCATTATTAGAATCACAAAGCACGTCTAGTGAAACATCAACAAGCCCAGAAATAGTTAAAGAAACGGCTCCTATTGCTTCTAACAATGCAAGCCAAGAAGATGCTAGCAGCACAATTGTCATGAACTTTAATGGCGAAAGTTGGGTTGAAATTTACGACGGCGAAGGCGAAAAAATAGCATTCGGCGTTAAAAAAGCAGGCTATATTATGACCGTAAGCGGTACGCCTCCTTTTTCAGTTGTGCTTGGTAAGCATGACGCTGTAGACATTACTTTAAACGGTGAACCTGTAGATGTTTCTGCATTTCCTCAAAACCGTTTAGCCAAATTTACATTACCACTAGCAGAGTAGTCGCTATGTTTTCAGAATCTCCAATTAAACGCAGAAAATCCACCCGAATCAATGTAGGTAACGTCCCTATTGGTGATGGTGCCCCTATTGCAGTGCAATCAATGACCAACACCGACACCATGGATGTTGATGCAACTGTTGCACAAATACAGGCAATACAAGATGCAGGTGCCGACATAGTCCGTGTATCAGTACCAACAATGGATGCAGCCGAAGCGTTTAAAAGTATAAAAGAGCAAGTAACGATTCCGCTAGTTGCAGATATTCACTTTGATTACCGTATAGCCTTAAAAGTAGCAAAATACGGTGTAGATTGCCTGCGTATAAACCCGGGGAATATAGGTAGTGAAGAGCGTATAAGAGCTGTGGTCGATTCTGCACGCGAGCACAACATTCCTATTCGTATTGGTGTAAATGGCGGTTCACTAGAGCGCGACTTACAAGAAAAATACGGCGAACCAACACCAGAAGCCTTATTAGAATCAGCAATGCGCCATGTAGATATCTTGCGCCGCCTTGATTTTGACCAATTTAAAATATCAGTAAAAGCGTCTGACGTATTTTTAGCTGTAGGTGCATATCGCTTACTCGCTAAAGAAATAGACCAACCACTGCATTTAGGTATTACCGAAGCGGGCGGCATGCGCTCAGGCTCTGTTAAATCTGCAGTAGGTTTAGGTATGCTTCTTGCCGAAGGTATTGGCGATACCCTGCGTGTATCACTTGCTGCCGACCCGGTACAAGAAATTAAAGTAGGCTTTGATATCTTAAATTCATTGCGCATTCGTTCGCGTGGAATTAACTTTATTGCCTGCCCTAGCTGCTCACGCCAAGAGTTTGATGTAGTAAGCACCATGAACCAACTTGAAGAGCGCTTAGAGGATATTATCGAACCTATGTCAGTTTCGGTAATTGGTTGCGTTGTAAATGGACCAGGTGAAGCGCTTGTGAGTGATATAGGGCTTGCCGGTGCAAATCGTCGTTCTGGTTTGTATATAAATGGCGAACGCCAAAAAGCGCGCATTGATAACAACAACATTGTTGACCAGCTTGAAGGTTATGTACGCGACTTTATAGAAAAAAAGCAGAACCAAACACCGATTGACATAAAAATAGTCGAATAAATACCGCATAAAGCGCCAAACAGCGGTGTTTGGCGTTTACCTTTATAGCTAGTGGATACCCAAACGACCCCAAGATACAGAATTCAGCGTTTCACAGGCTCTTAATATCAAGGCGTTACTTTGCAAGAATGGCAATCCCTTTTAAAAAGTAACAACGATGAGAGTAAGTGTCTGTGAAACACCCAACGGGTTGGTTTAAAAGCGATTTATACTGCGTTATTGATTTTAACAATAGAACCACTATTACTTTCAATCAATGCCTTGCCTAAATCGCTTTTAATTCCAACTGAAACTCGCATCATGGGGTCATTTGGGTATATAATGACGGGTCAATTTTTAGCATTCTTGTTGTGTAAGCATTTTTCATTACACAAAAAAACAGCATTTAGGATTTATCAGTGGCAAAACAAATTCAGGCAGTTCGCGGTATGAACGATTGTCTGCCGGGCGATACACAAGTTTGGCAGAAAGTAGAAAACATTTTACGCGAGACAGTAGCATCGTTCGGTTATCAAGAAATTCGTTTTCCTATTGTAGAATCAACCGACTTATTTAAACGCTCTATTGGTGAAGTTACCGATATAGTAGAAAAAGAAATGTACACCTTTGCCGATCGCAATGGCGACTTATTAACACTTCGCCCAGAAGGCACCGCAGTATGCGTACGTGCTGGCAACCAAAATGGCTTACTATACAACCAAGAACAACGCCTTTGGTACATGGGTCCAATGTTTCGTCACGAGCGTCCGCAAAAAGGTCGTTACCGTCAGTTTCACCAATTTGGTTTAGAAACATTTGGTATTGCTACAGCAGATATAGACGCAGAAGTTATTTTATTAACAGCGCAACTATGGGAAGCCTTTGGTATTACTGACCACGTTCGTTTAGAGCTAAATTCTTTAGGATCTAACGAAGCGCGTGCAGATTACCGTGATGCTTTAGTAGCCTACCTTGAGCAACACATTGATGTGCTTGATGAAGACTCAAAACGTCGTATGTATTCAAACCCATTACGCGTACTTGATAGCAAAAACCCAGACGTACAAGCAATTTTAACTGATGCACCTAAATTGTCTGAAAATTTAGATGCTGAATCAAAAGAACATTTTGAAAATTTATGTGAACGTTTAGACGCTGCTGGCGTCTCATATACGGTTAATGAAAAGTTAGTACGTGGTTTAGACTACTACAACCGCACTGTATTTGAATGGGTAACCGACAGTTTAGGTGCACAAGGCACTGTATGTGCTGGCGGACGTTACGATGGCTTAGTTGAACAACTTGGCGGCAAAGCAACGCCAGCAGTTGGTTTTGCAATGGGTCTAGAGCGCTTAGTATTATTACTACAAGCACTTGAGTGTGTAGGTGACATTCGTCGTAATGCTGATGTATATTTAGCAGCAATGGGCGACAAAGCAAGCATTCAAGCTCCTGCAATTGCAGCGCAACTACGTAAAGACGTACCGGGTTTACGCGTTATGGTACATGCGGGCGGCGGAAACTTTAAAAAACAATTAAAACGTGCTGATAAAAGCGATGCACTTGTTGCAGTAATTATTGGTGAAGATGAATTAGAAAAAGGCGTTGTGACCATCAAGTATTTGCGCGAGCGTAAAGAACAAGTCACATTAGAATTAGAACAAGCTAAAGCGCTATTAGCTGAGCTTATTAACGGCTAAGCGAACATTAGAGGTAAGAATGGATATTTATTCAACAGAAGAACAACAAGCAGAAGCCATTAAACGCTTTTTCCGTGAAAACGGCATTTCACTTGCGCTAGGTATACTTGTTGGCCTAGGTGGCTTATATGGCTGGAAAGCATATAACCAAAACCAAATTACTACCGCTGAAAAAGCATCAGATTCATATACAGCGCTTGTTGAAAGCGACGATGTATTATCTTCAGCTGATGCGTTTATTAGCGAAAATAAAGACACAAACTACGCAACACTTGCTGCATTCGTTGCTGCAAAAGACGCAGTAGAAGCGAAAAAACTAGACGTAGCAAGCGAAAAGCTAAGCTGGGTTGTGTCTAATACGCCAAATACAGAATTAAAAGCAATTGCGATTACACGTTTAGCACGTGTTCAAATTGCGCAAACTAAATATGACGATGCATTAACGACATTAAATGCACCATTACCTGAAGCGTTCAATGCAAACGTGGCCGAGCTTAAAGGCGACATTTACACTGAGCAAGGTAATAAAGATCAAGCACGTACTGCATACCAAGCAGCAATAGATGCGGGTGGATTAACAAGTAACCCACTATTACAAATTAAGTTAGATGACCTAGCAGTAACTAGCCCAGCGGCATAAGGTTTTAGGCATGAAAAAATTTACAACAGCAGCCCTTGCCCTATGTATGGCAACATTGATGGGTTGTTCATCAAGTGATGATGAAGATGAACTAGTACTTCCTGAAATTGTAAACCAATTTGAAACTGACGTTGTTTGGCAAGAATCTGTAGGTGATGGCGTAGAGCATTATTTTTCTCGTTTAACACCCGCAGTTTACAAAGATACTGTGTATGTTGCTAGCCGCGAAGGCCAAGTAGAAGCGCTTTCACTTGATAATGGCGATACAAAATGGGAAACCGATGTACGCCAAGATTTATCGTTTTGGCCTTGGGCTGACAACGGTAATGCAAAATTATCAGGTGGTATTTTGCAAGCCTATGGTAAAATTTATATTGGTTCTGAACACGGCTTTATTATTGCTCTTGATCGCGAAACTGGTGAAGAAGTTTGGCGTAAAAACGTACCAGGCGAATCTCTGTCTAAACCAACAGCAGGTGATGGCTTAATATTTGTAAATTTAGGCTCTGGTAAATTGTTAGCCCTTCACCCAGATACAGGCGAAGAGCGTTGGAGCTTTGAACAAGAAGTTCCACCACTAACATTACGCGGACAAAGCTCGCCAACCGTTGCTAACGGTGGTGTATTAGTAGGCCTTGAAACAGGCAAGCTAAGCGTATTAATTTCAGACAGTGGTTACTCAGCATGGAGCGCAGAAATTGCGGTTGCTAAAGGCGCATCAGAATTTGAACGCCTAGTTGACGTAGACACTCAACCACTTATTAGCGGTCCATACGCTTACGCTATAGCTTACAACGGAAACTTAGCCGCTGTAGATATTCGCTCTGGCAATGTTGTATGGAAACGCGAGTACAGCAGCTACCGCGAAATTGCGATGGATGCACAAACAATTTATTTAGTAGATAGCGATGGTGTTATTTACGCATTAGATAAAAATTCAGGTATTGAACGTTGGAGCCAACCCGCTCTACGCGGTTGGTACCTAACAGGCCCTGCAGTTGCAGGTAGCCACTTAGCTTTAGGCGACCAAGAAGGTAACCTACATTGGCTAAATAAAGAAACTGGCGAGCTAGTATCTCGTGAAGACTTTGACAGCTCGGGCTTTTTTGTTGAGCCAGTTGTTGCCGACGATAAGCTAATTTTATACACCCGTGATGGTGAAGTTAGTATGGTAAAAATACCAAACTAAGTTACTAATAGTCATATGGTTTTTTTAAGGCTTCGCACTGCGAAGCCTTTTGTTGTTTTTTAAAGAGGTAGTTTATGCTTCCCGTGATCGCTCTAGTTGGGCGACCCAATGTGGGCAAATCCACATTATTTAACCGTTTAACACGTACTCGTGATGCACTCGTAGCCGATTTTCCAGGTTTAACACGAGATAGAAAATATGGCCAAGCTAGTTACGATGGCTATGAATTTATCGTGGTAGACACGGGCGGTATTGATGGCTCAGAAGAAGGCATCGAAATCGAAATGGCAGATCAATCTCTGCTAGCTATTGAAGAAGCTGACATTGTTCTGTTTTTAGTAGATGCTCGTGTAGGTATGACCGTAGCTGACCAAGCAATTGCTAATCACTTGCGTAAACAAGATAAAAAGTGTTTTGTTGTTGCCAATAAAACCGATGGTATTGATGCAGATTCAAACTGTGCTGAATTTTACCAATTATCATTAGGTGAAATTCATCATATTGCTGCATCGCATGGCCGTGGTATTACGTTATTACTTGAGCAAACACTTCAGCCGCTTATTGCTGAATTAGCTGCACAAGACGAAGACGTAACAGGCGATGACGAAGAGCTTATTAATCTTTACGAAGAAGATGAAGACAGCGATACCGATCACCAGGCATTTGCAGACAAACCTGTAAAGCTTGCAATTATTGGTCGCCCTAACGTTGGTAAGTCAACGCTTACAAACCGTATACTGGGTGAAGATCGCGTAATTGTATACGACATGCCAGGTACAACACGTGACTCTATCTACATTCCGATGACTCGAAATGAAAAAGAGTATGTGTTAATTGACACCGCAGGTGTTCGTAAGCGTAAAAAAGTAAGCGACGTAGTTGAAAAGTTCTCTGTAATTAAAACGCTTCAAGCAATCGAAGATTGTAACGTTGTGTTATTGATTGTTGATGCTCGCGATGGTATTTCAGATCAAGATTTAAGCTTATTAGGCTTTGCTCTTAACTCAGGTCGTTCATTGGTAATTGCAGTGAACAAATGGGATGGCTTAGACGATTACGTTAAAGATCGTATTAAATCAGAGCTCGATCGCCGTTTAGGCTTTATTGACTTTGCACGCCTACACTTTATATCTGCACTACACGGTACAGGTGTTGGTCATTTGTTTGAGTCTGTTGACGAAGCGTATGAATCAGCGACTAAACGTATAAGTACTGCAATGCTGCGTCGAATTATGGACATGGCTCAAGCCGATCATCAGCCACCACTTGTTCGTGGTCGTCGTGTTAAGCTTAAATATGCACATGCCGGTGGTTATAACCCACCACGTATTGTTATTCACGGTAACCAAGTTAAAGATTTACCAGATAGCTACAAACGCTACCTAATGAACTACTACCGTAAAGCACTTAAAATTATGGGCACCCCAATCAAAATTGAATTTAGAGAAGGTGATAATCCATTTGCAGGGCGTACTAATAAAGTAACGCTTTCGCAAAAACGTAAAATACGTGCGTTTGCAAAAGAAAACCGTAATAAATAAACTTTTCAAGAGTTAGTTTATTACAATAAAAACGGCGTACTTTTTAGTACGCCGTTTTTGTTTTAATATGTTATTAAGAGTTACAAACCAAGCAAAGCTAAGCGCACTAAGTTCTCCACCGTGGCTTCATGTGCATTTTTATTTTTATTAGTTGGCGTAAACCTAGAAGTAGGTGATTTAATAGTTATAAAGCCATGATTGGTTGCCATTTCATGAGCTAATAGCTTTCGCTCTTTAGGTGTTAAATGGTTTTCGTGTATTTTTGCCAGCTCGCCGCTATCAAGCCATATTCCTGCACAGCCTGGGCATTCATCTATTTCGACGGCCTTTACTGGCGAAAAATACCTGCGCATCATTACAATTTTTTTGCACTTTGGGCAATTAATTCGTAGCGATACATCGTATTCACTCTCGCTATGTTCACTCTCGCTATGTTCACTCAAATGCTTTAGCAACACCTGACCATGCTTTAGCTCTGGCGAGCTAAATTTAAAAATTTGGCTGTTATCAAAAAATACGCCGCCTTGCACTGAAGTGTAAACAGTAATACCGCCAATTAATAACGGCTCAAGAGAGGCATTTGTACGTGGGCAAAACATTCTAAAAATCCTTTTTATTTTAATACCTAGCTTACACTACTTTACTCAAGCGCTTTATGAATAAGCCCAACAAGCGGCGTTGGTAATGTAATATTACCTGTAAGTACAAACTCATGGGCTTCATCTGACATTTTTTGCCATGTGCGGCGAATAATACCAATCCATTTTTCTTCATTGTAATCTGGTTTTGCACTGGCAAACCCAAGCATGTAGTGTTCAATAAACACCAAACTTGCTACATCTTCAACTAATTGGCTATCTGGATTGCGCTTAATATCTTTTTTAGCAACAGCGTTATAAACACGGTTTTGGTCAGTATCGTTAAACCCAGCTTGTTTCATTAATTCAACGGCTAGTGACGCATGAAAAATATAAAGTGCGCTACGCCATTGATGATAACCCTGCTTGTTCATTTCAAAGTCGCTACGTGGCGATTTCCAACGCTGAATATGCTGTGCACGCACTGCAATTTGCATGAGTGCATCGGCATCAGGTTTAAAGCGAGTTAGCATTTCGCTCATACGCTGTGAGTATAAATACTCTTTTGGAAAACTTTCTCCATTGTGCTGCTCAGTATTAGGGTCTTGGTTATTAGCTTCATCAATCAGCGTTATTACTTTATTAAACATGACGGTCTTTTATTGTAATTAGTTTTAATCATTCTAAACGCTGATAAAACAATAAACTAGTGGCCCACTCACTTCAGCGGTGAAATTTGTTCAATCAAAAAGTAAAAGCAAGAGGTACTGGTTGTGAAATTAAGCGCATTAATAAGGTTAACTTGTTATTATCTTAGAAACAAAAATGACACATGTGCGTAAACTAATAAAAATTAACGCGCTAAAAATGAGAATAATATGTTTAAAAAAACAATTTTAGCTATTTGCTTAGCTGTAGCATCACTGCCGAGCGCAGCCGATAGCAATGCAGATTTAAAAACCATTATTGATAACCATTGGCAAAACGCAAAAGCTGAAAAAATATTTTTTCGTACCGACCCAGACGGCTGGAAGCCAAACGGTACTTTGCCAAATTGGAGCGAGCAAGCCATTGCAAAGCGCCAAGCTTATAACAACAACGTACTAAAAAACTTAGCCAGCATTGACCCAAAAACGCTCAACAACGAGCAGCTAATGAACTACCGCTTATTTAAATATGAGCGAGAAACCGAGCAGCAAAGTTACCTTTTTCAAGATAAGTATTTTCCGGTTAATTTTTTAAGTGGCTGGCATACTTATTTTGCCGAAGCCCCCGCTAACATGGCATTTTTAACACCCGATGACTACAACGCATTTTTAGTAAGCCTTGCCGACTACCCTCGCTTTAATCAGCAAAATATTGATTTAATGAAAGAAGGTATAAAAACAGGCTTTACTCATTACTGCAAAACCTTTGAAAATTACAGCCAAAGCATTAGCGCGCATATTGTTAAGCAACCTGAAAACAGTGCCCTTTACGAGCCCTTTACACGTATACCAAAAACGTTTACAGCAGAGCAAAAAGCCACATACCAAAATAAAGCAAAGGCCTTAATCAGCTCAAAAGTAGTCCCTGCTTATCAGCACTTTTACGACTTTTTTGAAAACGATTACATGCCTAACTGTAGAGCCCAGCCGGGTATTGCAAGCGTTAAAGGCGGGCTTGAGTATTACAAATATGCAGTTAATTACTACACCACAACCAATGCCACACCAAAGAAAATTCATGAGCTTGGCTTAAAAGAAGTCGCGCGTATTAAAGCGCAGATGCAAAGCATTATTGATAAAGTAGGTTTTGATGGCACTTATGCTGAGTTTTTAGAATTTTTAGCAACCGATGAGCAATTTTACGCAACAGACGCACAAGACTTACTTGAAAAAACAGCCTTTATTACGCAAAAAATGTATGGCAAATTACCAACCTACTTTAATCATTTACCGCGTAACACCTTTACAATAAAAGGCTCAGCGAGTCGTGGCGCGTTTTATATGCCACCGGCTGATAATCGCTCACCGGGTACTTACTTTTTAGCCTCAACACCTAAGCTACAGCCTTTGTATAATTTAGAAGCACTAAGCCTACACGAAGCAATACCAGGGCACCATTTACAAAACGCTATTGCAATGGAGTTAGATGTACCTCAGTTTAGACGCACACTTAGCCACTCAGCATTTGGCGAAGGTTGGGCACTTTACACCGAACGTTTAGGTAAAGAAGCCGGCTTTTATCAAGACCCATACAGCGACTTTGGTCGTTTAGGTTACGAAATGTGGCGTGCTGTGAGGCTTGTTGTTGATACCGGTATTCATGCATTTGGCTGGAGCCGCCAAAAGGCAATTGACTACTTAGCAGATCACACTGCATTGCCACAAAGCGCGGTGGAGGATCAAATAGATCGTTATATTTCATGGCCTGGCCAAGCGCTTTCGTACAAAATGGGTGAAATAAAAATACGCGAACTGCGTGCAAAAGCCGAAAAAGAGCTAGGTGCTAAGTTTGATATTCGCAGCTTTCACGACACCGTTATAGGCCAAGGCTCGCTGCCTATGGAAGTATTAGAAGACGTAATAAACGATTGGATAGAAAAACAAAAATCGGCTATTTAACATTCAAGGAGGCGGTATTATTTGCCGCCTCTTTTTAAAACCCTCTTAAAAACCTCAAAACTAATCCCTACCCGCTTTTGCTTCGTAAAGTTAATGATTACAAAAACCTGAGTAAACCTATGAGCAAACGCATTTTATATTGGCTACAAAACGATTTACGTCTAACCGACAACCCTATTTTAAGCGAACTTGCTACTGAGCAATGCGCGCTCGATATTGTATTTGTTATAAACCCGCACTGGTTTAAAAATAATAACTATCAACAAAAGCCGTATGGCGTGCATAAACAGCAGTTTTTAATGCAAAGCTTGTATGAACTCCAACAAGCACTTATTGAGCGCGGGCAAACACTGCATGTACTTGAAGGCGAACCTGTATCGCTTTTGAAAGCGCGTATTAATGAGCAAAATATTGATGAAGTTGTATACAGCGAGCAATTTGGCCTGTACGAGCAACGCCAAATAAACTTACTCAAAGCACATTGCCCTAATACTAAATTTGCAGGGTCGCAGCAAGACACGCTCTTTAAACAAAGTGACCTACCGTTTGATTTAAGCGAATTACCTAAACACTTTACCCCGTTTCGTAAAAAGGTAGAGGCCGCCACTAGCCCCATTTCACTTTCAACATTACCAAACGGTTTGCTCCCTCAGCCAATAACCTTGTGCGCTAAAAAACCTTTAGAGCGTATAGCAAATAATGGCGTAATGCATGGCGGGTTTAAAAGTGCGCAAACACATTTAAAGCAATACTTTTCAGGTTTACTACCAAGTACTTATAAAATAACTCGAAACGAGCTTGATGGCTTTAATAACACCACAAAATTTAGTACCTGGCTTGCTTTAGGTTGTGTAAGTGCGCGGCAAGTTTATAAAGCAGTTGAGGCGTACGAACATAGTCAAATAACAAACGAGTCTACTTACTGGATTAAATTTGAATTGCTATGGCGAGAGTATTTTAAATGGCATGCACTTAAGGCAGGTAAAAGCCTGTTTAGCTTTAAAGGCCAAAAGCAAACAAAACCCCTTACTACATTTATGCCAAACCGCTTTGCTGCGTGGTGTAATGGCTCAACACCCTACCCATTAGTAAATGCGATTATGAACGAGCTAAACGCTACGGGTTACATATCAAACCGTGCAAGGCAAATTGCAGCGAGCTGCTTAGTGAACGAACTTGGTCTTGATTGGCGTTATGGCGCAGCCTATTTTGAGCAACAACTTATTGATTACGATGTAGCCGCTAATTGGGGTAATTGGCAATATATAGCAGGTGTAGGCGTAGATCCGCGTGGTGGTAGGCACTTTAATATTGAAAAACAAACGTTACAGTTTGACCCGCACGCTGTTTACACTAATAAATGGCAAGGCAATAAAAATACCAGCACACAGCTCGATAACGTAAACGAAGTTGATTGGCCAATTTAAGCCGCCAATCAACTTTTACCAAGTAACGTTTAAAACAGCTCAGCAATGCCTATATTAATAGCGTAACCACCCAATGTTAAAAACAAAAACAAGCACAGCGCCAGTAACAGTGGCTTAATACCCGCTTGGCGAATTGCCCCAACATGTGTGCGTAAACCCAAAGCCACCATCGCAATGGTGAGTAATATATTATCAAACCAAACAACTGCGCTTGTAGCCACTTGAGGAATAATAGAGAGTGAATGCACACCACTTGCCACAATAAATAACACCGCAAACCAAGGAATACTAATACCTGATTTATTATCCTCATTACTTATAGTATTACCTGCCTTTACTCTTTTTTTACTTTGCCAAAACGATAAAGTGACTAAAAACGGCGCAAGCATCATCACGCGTAGCATTTTTTCTATAACGGCGGTATCTGCAGCATTGGCGCTTACAGCTGTACCCGCTGCTACCACTTGCGCTACTTCATGAATGGTTGAACCTACAAAAATACCATATGCGTGCTCACTCAGCCCCATATACTCAAACATGATTGGGTAGGCAAACATACTCAACGTACCAAATACCACCACCGTTGCTACAGCTACCGATACTTTATGCGCCTGCGCTTTTATTACAGGCTCGGTTGCCATTACAGCTGCTGCGCCACAAATAGAGCTACCTGCACCAATTAATATTACTGTTTGCTCATCAAGTTTAAATACACGTTTACCAAGCTGCATTGCTAATATAAACGTACCGCTGAGCATAACAATGTCGGTTAGCAATCCACTCCAGCCAACGCCTGCTACCTGTGCAAAGGTAATTCTAAACCCAAATAAAATAATACCCGCTTTGAGTAAAATACTTTTAGCGTAATCAACACCCACATCGGTATGAGTCGCAATGCGCGAAAACACACTGTTACCTACAATAATGCCTAGCACAATACCAATAGTTAAGGAGCTAAACTGGGCACTTTGCATTACCGGCAACTTACTCAGCGCAACAGCAACACCCGCTAAAACAATAACTAATAGCATTCCTAGCCACCAACGCGAGTTGGTATACTGCTTAGTATTAATACTAAAAAGCTGTGGCATATCTTTAATTGCACTAAGCATAGTCATCCCTTAATAAAGTCATCGTAATTAATTGACTTCATTTTAAGAAAGCGCAAATATAACTCCAATACATTAAAATCATGATTCGATAACTTAAGGTTATGTGATTTGAGAGGCACAATGAACTTGCATGCACTACGGGTGTTTCATACAGTTGCTAAATTAGGCAGCTTTTCAGCCGCAGCTGAGGCACTTTTTATAAGCCAACCGGCTGTATCTAAAGCTTTAAAAGAGCTTGAGTATCAGCTAAATATACAACTTATTGAACGCGCATCTAAGGGTAAAAAACTCACCTTAAGTGAAGGCGGACAAGCGCTTTTTGAACATGCTCGTAGTATTTTTGCTATTGAAAAAGCAGCCATTGAAGATATTAAATCACGTACAGGGCTTAAGCGCGGCACACTCGTTATTGGCACTAGTACAACCATTGCCAGTTATTGGCTACCGCCCTATTTAGCCAATTTTTGCGCACAATACCCCCATATAAAAGTAGAAGTACAAGTTGCCAATACCGCGCAAATTGAGCACGCCCTACTAGAATGCACTATCGATTTAGCACTGGTTGAAGGCACACCAACCGAGCCACATATTATAAGTAAGCACTGGCAAAACGATTTAATGAGTGTAGTTATACCCAGTAACTTTAAGCCCACGAAAGACTTAAAACCATGGTTAAACAAACAGTTTTGGCTACTGCGCGAACCAGGCTCGGGCACTTTAGAGGTCTCGGTTAAATTACTACAGCAACATGGCATTACAGCAAAAAATAGTATGCAACTCGGAAGTAACGAAGCAATAGCAAGGGCGGTAGCACAAGGTATGGGCGTTGCTTTATTGCCTAATGTAGTCACTGAGGATTTAGTACAGCTTGGTAAATTAACACGCCTGAGCCAAAAAAATAACGAGCAACTCTCTCGGCCACTGTATCAACTACATTATAAAGACAGACCGTCTTCGCATGCTGCGCAAGCATTCGAAAAAAGCTTGTTTAGTGAATAATGCTCGCAATCTGTAAGTAGTAAGGCACCAGTAGCAAATTTACATAAAGTTTAATCTTTTAAGTCAAAATTTGAGCCCTTTAGTCTTTCTAATGCCAATTAGCTAAGTTAAAACTCACTTGTCTTACGTGATACACCTTTCATGCTTTACTATTAAATTAAAATAATTTTTAAACATGTGTTCAGAGCTGGTATCCCTTAAATCCACATCAAAATAGTAGCCGTCTTCTAAAACTTTCAAACTCTCTAAATCATTGCAAATGCGCTCAAGAATCAAATGTTTATATTTTGGAGTTATATTTTTGATTTCATCCAAAGTGAGTCCTTCGGCATCAAAATTCACAACAACTCTTAAACTGGTACCTGAATAACCATGCCTTACAAAACTAATTCGGCTATCAATGGATGAAAAAAAGGTGCTGAAGTGATTTTTATCTTCCTCGTATTTCCATTGAGAAGCATCCCCCCAAATCAAGACAAAAATAGCACCAAAAACAGCGGCAGCTACATACAATTTGTTGGCATTTATCATAAACCACAATTGAACTTTTTCAGTTCGCATTAATTTCATAAGTCACATAACTTTTAAGTAAAAGACTAAATCAGTCGGATAAAATAAAAGACTAATAATCAAAACCAAAATCTTGCTCATTCACATGTGTGGGTAATATAACCAGGGTTAAGAAAAATACCTTGATGCTACACCAATGCCGATAAGTAAAATAATTAATAAAACCCAATATCTTTTTGAACCATCTAAATTTTCATCGCACACCGGGCAAGATGATGACGCGATTGGAGTCCCGTTAATATTTGTCGTTTTAACTATTGGGGAGGTAATTCCTGACTTACACTTTTTGCACTTCATAAATATCCATATTAATTATAAATAAAATCGCGGGTTGGTGCTCACATAACGCTTACCTAATTGACGTTAAATGACAGGCTATAATTAGCAACAAATCAAAGAAAGCCAAGCTTTATACATCCTTTTAATTGAATTGCCATAACATAAGAATAGGCCTTACAAACCCTGCGTTAAATCTTGCGCTAACGTACCCGTTGGCTTTTCAATTACGCGTACTAACTCTTTGCCATTTTGCTTAACAATAAACGTAGGTGTGTATTGTAAGTCGTGAGCCTGTGCAATGCCTGCATCGTCTTGCTTGTTGTAACCTACGGCCACATAGTCAATGCTTGCAAGTTGTACTTTCGATGCATCAATTAACTTAATGAGTTTTGGCACTTCGCGCTCACTGTCGTGGCACCACGTTCCAAATAATACAATAAGCTCTTTGCCTTCTAGCTTTTGCATTAGCGCTATATCTTGCGCCGTTGGCGTATACGCCTTGTATTGCTCGTTAAACTTGTCGTAGTCGCTTAGCAGTGCTTGCGTACTTATCTCGCCCGAAAATGGCGCTGTAGCAGCGCAGCTTACAAGCGGCATGCTTAAAGCGCACAGTAAAATTAATTGTTTAAACATAAGGTTACTCTTAATTTAGGTATTAATTTAGGTATTAAACGACTATACCCAATATTGAGTGTGGAGTGAACAACTCTAAAGCGTTACTTTTTATCCATAAAAAAGTTAACTTGCGATAAGTTAGTTAAATATTCTCTCCTTACGTCTTTATTCTCGGCTAACTTATCTAAGTCACCAATTAAGGTAACAAGCTTGGTGTGTGAGTGACGGTTTGTTTCTATAAAATCATCTTGCTTGTCATCACTCTCATCGCGCTCTTTTTTATGCATTGAGTAGCTGTTTTCGTTTTCTTCAAGCCAAATATCGTCAATTAAGCGAATGTCGCTTTTACTAACTGTTTGCTCTTGCATCGCCATTTGCAGCTCATATTGGTTAGTTTGCGGGTTAAACGCATACATTTTTGTATCAACATCAACCTCGTGAGACTGATCGAGCCCCACAAGTTCTTTATTTTTAACCGCAGACCCTACGTTATAACTCTCTTCTTTGTTGTAGTAATCAGGGCGACTGTATTGATAATCAAAATGGCTACTTACATTTTTACTTTGCGTTACACCGCTAAGCTCCCCTAATTGGGCTTGTTCCGTTAATTGGCTTAGTTCAATGGTACTTTTAGGCTGATAGTCGCCATTATCCAGCCCATAAGAAAATGTAGCATCAAAATCAGCGAGCTTAGAAATCCCCGCTCCTAATGTATTCGGCGCTTTATTACCTAGCCCTTGGTAACGGACATCGTTTGTAATCATGTTATCAACCAAATCGGCAACCATGGCGCGCCCGTCATTAAAGTGCTGTTCTGCAAGTGACTCCAAATTGCTATAACGCTCAGCAGCCGACGACATACTCGCAAAAGCGCCTTTAAACAATGCAAAACCTTGCTGCATTGCCTCATCGCCTTTGCGCCCAAATGCCGACTCTTTATCGTCCTGGGTACTGTTTACTCGGCTATCTTCTAAGCTTTGATCGAGCGACGCTAAATATTGCTGCATTTGCTGTGTGTCTTTAGCGCTAATGGTTGACATATCGAGTGCAAAATCAATGTCGTTTTGCCCACCTGCGGCTTTAAACACAAGTGCTTGTTGGTTTGATGCTTCATCAATGGAGTAACTTAAATCAAGAGTATTCTCTGCAGTATCAAGCGCATCATTTTGCGTTGTCGAAAACGACACATTAAAACCGGCTAACTGTTCACTATTAAAGCCCGCTAAAAAATCTAAGCTCATGTCTGTTTGATTTGGCACTATAAGAGGGTTGAATGAATTTTCGCTCACTTTAAAAAATTCATCGGCCATTTCACCAACACCCGCCATAACCTGCGTTAAAGCCGCATGTTCAGCCTCAGATAAATTGCCATTAACTTCGTAACTTATGCCAAAGCCATCTATCGCTTCACCTGTTTTTTCATCGTACCCTTGCGATGAGTTAAAGGTAATGTTTATAACATCACCTTCTTTAGTTTTTACCGAGAGCTCAAACAGGTAGTTATCGTCATCCTCGTATTTTGCGCGATTAAGGCTTTCCATGTATGGATTAAGTGAGCGATCTACACGTTGCTGACTTGAGGCTAAAAACGTTTTTTGCTCATGTCCAAGCTGACCTAAACTCGATAAAATATCGCTGGTATTAGCATAAGCACCCTGAATATTTTTAACCGACGTATTTAATCGCTCAATTAATTGGGTGCTATTTTCGTTTTTTAATAACCCCTCATGCTGAGAGCTTATTACGGTGCGCAGGGCGAGTTCTTCATCGGAGAGTTTATAGTTAAGCATGCTGGGCGTGCTTGAAATAGTAAATAACGAGGTAAGTTGCTGCTTTAAAACGTCCTCTACTTTTTGATTACTGGCTAGTGCTTCGTCAATAGTTTCGTTATTTAGCTGGCTTAATAATTCATCGGATATTTTGGGGGCGTTAGTTTGTAAATCATTAATAGCTTGAAGGTCGCTACCGGTTAGTAGCGAAGGACTCACAGAGGTTTGGTTAGCGTTATTAACTGATTGGGCAAGTAAAGTGCTTAAATTAGACTGGCTGCCAAGTGCATTATTAACCATGATTATCCTTAATCGCTAAACCCTGTTAAGTAATTTATCGGACGCAGCATTAAAAGCTTTAGCTTAAGGAGACGTTTTTTACCTATTATTTATACAAACAACCCATTAATAAATTAAATAAGCATAAATCTAAATCGAATAAGCGTAGGTCGGATAAGCGCAGCGCCATCCGACAATTCACCAATTCACCACTCTATTTATCTACTACCCACCTGACTCTTAAGCGCTATTCTGCTCGCTCATTACTCTTCATTTGTTTCTTTTATTCTTTGTACTAAAAAGTCGACCGCCGCTTTTACCTTTGGTACTAAATAACGCTGCTTTTGATACAACAAATAAACCGCCATAGTCGCATTTTGGCTTATCGCTAATTCATGCTCAAACTTAAGCTCTTGCAACTGGCCAGACTCAAGGTATGAATCGAGCGCCCACCGAGTTGACATTAAAATGCCCTCGCCATTACACGCTTTTTTAGCGAGCCACGATCCGTTATTTGAAATAGCGACCGCAGGCCCAGAAACGTCGTGCCATTGCTCATCCACTTTACATAACCAAGGCGTTGGCCCCGCTGGCGTTTTAAAATAAAGGCCACTGTGGTCCTTTAATTCCATAACATTAGTAGGCACACCGTATTTTTGTAGGTAGCAGGGTGACGCAACAGGAATAAAGCCGTTATCCATCAGTTTTATTGCCAACACGCGCTCATTTGGCGCATAGCCACCGCGAATAGCAATATCAACATCGTCACGCCCAAGTGTCGACAGCTCATCACTTAAGCTAACATCTAATATAATTTCGGGGTATAGCGCGCTAAATTCATCAAGCAAAGGCAGTAATATTTTGTCACCAAAACTCACCATTGAGCTTATACATAATCGCCCCATTGGTGTTGTTTGATAACTGCGTACAGTTTCGTGGCTTTGCTCTAGCTGATTTAATATTTGCTGAACATCGTTATAGTAAATTTGCCCAACTTCGGTCAATTTAACTATGCGGGTCGAACGCTTTAAAAGCGTCGCCCCTAGGCTTTTTTCTAAATCAGCAACTCGCCGTGACAACGACGAAGGCGGCACATCAAAAGCTTTGGCGGCTTTAGTAAAACTGCCCGTTTCAACCACCTTAATAAAATACCGTATGGCTTTTAGTTGATCCAAGTTGCCTCTCCATTAAATAAAATGCTTTATTGTCTTAAAGACAAAAGTGATTCGCATTTTCCCCTATATATAAGCAAATTAAAACAAGTAATAATGTACTCAACCTAAAGACAGGGACTTAAATTGCATTTTTTGGCAATGAGTATCTTCACGTTAATGATGGAAAGCTGACTTATGATTACTTTGCACGGTTTTGCTGCTAGCAACTATTACAACCTAGTTAAACATGTACTTTTACACAAACAACTGCCATTTAAAGAACACCTTGTTTACGGCGGTAGTGAAGAGTTACTAGCAATCAGCTCTGCAGGCAAAGTGCCTGCAATCACAACAGCTAATGGCCTTAATATTTCTGAGTCGAGTGTTATTTGCGACTTTATAGAAGAGTCGTACCCACAAACCCCGCTATATCCTGAAGATGCAGGTGAGCGCGCAGTTATACGTCAAATTATGAAAATGGCAGAGCTTTATTTTGAACTGCCAAGCAGACGGTTTATCCCTTATGTATTTTCAGGCGCTAAAGTACCTGAAACAACTAAAGCCGAAGTACGCCAAGTATTAACGCGTGGCGTAACCGCTTTGAGTAGCGTGTGTAAGTTTTCGCCTTGGATTGCAGGCGAGCAATTTACGATGGCAGACATTTACGTTTATTACGTAAACACCATTGTTAGCGCCTTTGGCTCAAGCCAGCTTGATTGGGATGTACTTGCACAAGTTCCCGGCATGAAAGAGTGGAACGAATCAATGAGCCAATTAGCCATTACCCAAAGCATAGAGGCCGATCGCCAATCAAATATGGCTGAATTTATGCAAAAAGTGAAAGCGCAAATTCAAGCAGCAAACACTAAATAACACGTAGCTATAAAAGTAATCTATTCTAAATTTTAATTACTAATACAGTATCGCCAATACAATAACGTGATTGGCTTAACAAATTTAATTCTTTGCACGGGACACCTATGACAGATAAAAATATACAACTTACTTCAACTATCAGCGAAGACAATAAACTAACACTTGCCTTAAAAAACATCGAGATGCCAAAGCCGAATGCCGATGAAGTGGTTATTCGCATTGAAGCTGCACCATTAAACCCATCAGACTTAGGCGTTTTATTCAGCGCAGCTGATATGTCTACTGCAAAGCAATCGGGTACTGATGAAAATCCAGTAATTACTGCCGATGTTCCAGCGCAATTCATGCCATCACTTAAAACCCGTGTTGGAAAAGCAACCCCTGTAGGTAATGAAGGCGCAGGCACCGTAGTAGCAGCAGGATCATCACCAGCCGCACAAGCATTAATGGGTAAAACCGTTGCAGTAATTGGCGGCGGTACGTATCGTCAATTTATATGTGCCAATGTACAAAGTTGCCTAGAGCTAAAAGAAGGGACCACTGCTAGAGAAGGTGCATCATCTTTTGTTAACCCACTTACCGCACTAGCAATGGTAGAAACCATGCGCGCTGAAGGCCATAAAGCTATTATCCACGCCGCAGCGGCCTCTAACCTTGGCCAAATGCTAAACCGTATTTGTATTGCCGATGGCGTTGATTTAATTAATATTGTTCGTAAACCAGAACAAGAAAAATTACTGCGCGATATGGGTGCAAAATATATTGTTAACTCAAGCAACGACACTTTTCTTGCTGACCTAACAGCTGCAATAATCGAAACCGGTGCAACTATAGCGTTCGACCCTATTGGTGGCGGCCAACTAACAAGTGACATTCTTAACTGTATGGAAGTTGCAGCTGCGCGCGATATGAAAGAGCACACAATTTACGGCTCTGATACATTTAAACAAGTGTACATTTATGGCGCACTAGACCGCGGCCCTATTACATTAAACCGTAACTTTGGCTTTGCTTGGGCTGTAAACGGGTTCTTGTTATTTAATGCTTTAGGTAAATTAGGCACAGATACAGTAATGAAAATGCGCAAACGCGTTGCTGATGAAATCACCACTACATTTGCAAGCAACTACACGCACGAAGTGTCATTAGCTGAGGTATTACATTTACAATCAATCGCGGCTTATTCTAAACAAGCTACAGGCGAGAAGTACTTAATTAAACCTCAAGCTTAATTGAATATTCTTCGTTAAAAATTAAAAAGCAGATGCTAATTAGGTATCTGCTTTTTATTTGGTCGTTGTAAAAGCTAGCTCGGAGTATTTACTTTAGCAAATCAATTACATTCGTGGATTTCTATGACTTTTTAGTAAATAGCACTTATTAAATTGGCTAATCGCTAATGTTCATTCTTATTCTCTGTTTTGTAGACATCCCTAATAAATTAAAGACTTCTGCTGTTAATAATCAGTAGGTTTTCATTTATCGGTGTTGCTATTTTTTTTGGTGATGACTTTAATCCAAACGTTAAACTACATTCAAATTTGAGTTCTATCTCTTGTTCTAGAGCTGACCAGGTAATAAGTAATACCGAAGTATCATCAACTAAGTCTCTATCAGCCAAACATACATCAGGTTCATTGATGAAGCTTTGCTGCTGCGCCTCATCTAACTCCATCCAAAAGCCATCTGTTGCTAAAGCAAAAATATTATCAATTGAAAAGTCTAATTCAAACGTTTCAGGTTCAAATTTACGCCTTAAGTTTAAACTCTTGGTTAATATATGGCGTTCAGGAACTGAGCTTATCGAACTTTCAAAATCGTTACCCAATGGGTTCGCCCCAGTATGAACAGGTGATAACCATTGAATACTTTTATTGTTGAATAAACCTAACCGACAATCACCTGCACAGAAGCCATAAATTTTATTGGAGCTACCATTACGGTACAGTGATAAAAAGCTGGCAATACCTATTTTCAATTCTTTTTTAGTTGCGCTGAAAGCCTGTTGGATAATTTGATTACGCTTCTCTGCGTCTTCAAAATAATCCTCTAATTGAGGTTTATCTTGTGCTATTTTTTCTGAAAAAAGCTTAACACTGTTTATAAGTAAGCCTTGGAGGCAAGCATAGAAATGTTCGCTAAACCTTTTAGCTAGGTTTGTTGTAGCGATTGATGAGGTAGATATATCAATTACAAATACCCAAGTACCGAAGTCAGTATTTATTATCGAAAAATAATCTTTGTTTTCTGCTCGTTCGAATCCTTGTTGAGTCCGGTGTATCAGTTTTAGTGAAGAAGGGTCAGCCATACACAATACAGCCTTCGATACGCTCAAAGATCAACTGCTCTCTGTCTAAACTATTCCTAGCAGTTCCCTGAACTGCATACTCAAAATTACCATCTTCCATTAAACTATTAAGCTGTTCGCTAATATAATTTTTCAAGTCTTCTGAGGCTGATAAAATATCATTAACTATTGATGCTCTACCATCGAAAATATTAAGTAAATCTTCAATATCATGACTTGAAAGAGCATCACCCTTCCCTCTTCCTAAATAGGCTTCGAGCTTTGTGGCTACAAAATATTCTGGCGTTATTAATTTAATGGTTAATGCATCATTCAGCACGTAGTCTTCGGCGGTTGCTACTGCGTCTTTATACCATATGTTAGTAAAACCAAGCGCTTTCTCATCAACTGGCATAAAATCAACTTTAAGGTTATCAAGTATCATGCGGCACATAACATCCTCGCCCATGTCAATAGAAAACCCTTTCACTTTAAGTTGTTCCTGCAAATCAGTCCAAGCTGCATACCCCATGATATCAACAATCAAATCAACATCGTCGGTATACCTTATTTGCTCTTTAGTAAACTCATCAGTGACCAATAGCCCTGTGGTGCAACCCCCAACAAATACCATTGATCTTATTAAGTCATCTCCAAGTGCAGTAGCAACTTTTATTAACATCTCTTTTTGAAGGTTGATTGTATTCATTTGGCTACCTTAAATATGCTATTGAGCATTTCTAGTGCTAAATTTCGTTCTCGTGGATGGCCTATTCTTATCGCATCAACTAACGCTAGCATCGCGTACAACTGGGCATCTTGCTGTACTGCTAAAAATACTTTAGGGTGTAATGGCTCAATTAACATGCCTTTAGTATTACCCCTTGGATTTGACCATACAGGCTGAAGCTCTCCAGACGTCATTAACTTACCTCTGAGAACAGGGGCAGCTATCGACGTAGCGATCCCTCTGCCAATCACCCCCTCTTTTGCAGGAAAAACGTATCGAATACCATAGGCAATAAACTCCAACAAAGCCTTAGTATTTGTTTTAGGTACTTGAAGTTTGCGATCTACTTTTGCAAGTCCTACGGAATACATCCGATTAAGGCTAAGACTAATCTGAGATTTACTTATCCCAGTTAAACCTTCTAAGTTTCTTAAGGAAAATCGGCTTTCAATTTGATCCATTTCGGTAAAAGTAGGTTTTAACCCCTTTTCATCCCAATCCTCCCAAGTACCATCCACTTGAATAATGTCCGAATCACCATCTTTCCCATCAAGCCCCACATGCAGCGAAATCAATTTTAGTAATAATAAAACATCTTGACTTTTCATCTACCCTCCAAGTAACGCGTCCCGAGTCCTAGGACTCGGGACAAGTATCTCTTTAGGTATTTAAATAGTCAACAGTAAAAATTGAATAAGTGTATATTTGCTAATTAAAATTTTCGTGCTCGATTCACTTACCTAATCTATCGCTATCGCCTCATTTTATATAAAGCTCTTTCTGAAGAATAATAAGGCAACAAAGGGGTAAACTTTAACTGGTATCGTAATCATTGATCGTTGGGTTATCGCTCATAGCTGCCGTAAATTAACTTGCGGGCTCAACTAAAGCTATTTGTACTTTTAAAAATAAATCATAAAGCATTTATATTATTTCTGGACGTGTGAGATTATCTTACAGAGGTTTGAACACGTAATTCCAGCCCTAGAACAAAAAGATCCTCTTTGATCAAACCACTCAATAATTGTACTAATTAATGCAATTAGTCATAAATCTGTAACCTTGATCCGCGATAATCTCTATCCGATAAATGAATAGACTCAAGAAGACTAAGTAAGATGAGTACACCCTTAGTGCAACTAACATTTGCACTGCAATCATTTGATGATTCTATGTCTGCGGCGATGAGCCACGCTATGGAATATGAAAAGCTATCGCTAAAAGCCAATGCTGCGCATAACATTACGCTGCAGTGTGTGTTGCCTGATGGCGCAAATGAGAGCGATGTTATTTCACTAAGTGCAACGCAGCCCAGTGCACGTGGGGCGCAGTATTTTACTGAAAAAACGCTGAGCAATGCAGACCTTGAATCTGGTACTGTAAATCTTACTTTAAGTAACATTACACAAAGCCAGTGTTTTGTAGTGCAAATGATGCTGCACGGAAAAAATACGACCTTAAAAGAAAGCCAGCAACTCGATGTGTACATTAAAGCATTTGAGCAAGGCTATATCCCTGAGCAAATAAAAACTGAACATACCAAGTCACAGGGCGTTCGTAGCTACTTTGCAAGTATGGGCTCTACGTTTTTATCGCTGTTTTAGTGCTGGTTGCACTTAAATTACGCGACGCGACTTATAAGTTATTAATCAGCAAAACTTACTTTACCCATAGTCACTCCCGCAATACCTTGTGCAGTATTACTTAGGTGTTGCTGCTCTCCGGCTAGGCATTCGTTTGCTAAAATAGCAAATAACACGGCCTCTTTTGCGTCGGGATTTATACCTAAATCGTCGGTGTTTTTAAAAGCCTTAATAAGTGGGCAAAGCGCTGTAAGTTGCGCCATTAGTAACGGGTTATGAATACCCCCACCACTTGCATACACCACACAATTTTGTACGCGCTCTGCACACTCGTTTAATGCATTTGCTATAACGGTTGCAGTAAAGGTATTTAAGGTGGCCATTACATCTTCATGGCTTAAATGGTGAGTATTTGTAAGCTGCTGTGCGGCGTTTAAATACGCTAAGTTGAATACCTCTGGCCCTGTAGTTTTAGGCATTGGGAGTTTAAAAAATGCGTTATTACATAATGCATTTAGTAATGGTGTATTTACCTTGCCTGCTTTTGCTATTGTTGCGCCATCGTCATAATGCATATCTTTAAAATGTTGCTGTACGTAGGCATCCATAATGGTATTACCGGGGCCAATGTCGGAGCTAAATACGCCGTTTGCATCACCATTTTTGGGTAAAAACGTTAAGTTAGCTATGCCGCCCATATTTAGCAAAATCCGACTCTCAACAGCGCTCGAAAAATACAAATAATCGCCATACACAGCAAGTGGTGCACCCTCGCCTCCTGCGGCTATGTGTTTTTGCCTAAAGTCACCAATGGTAGTAATACCCGTAGTAACGGCTATTTGGTCGCTATCGCCAATTTGTAAGGTGCCATTAGTAAAGCTTTTGTGATTATGCTGCGACTGCGGGCAGTGGTAAATGGTTTGCCCGTGGCTTGCTATTACATCAATACTTGCAGGGTTTATATTCCACTTAGCTAAGCACTGGTTAACCATATCGCCATGGAGTTTACCTACCCACGGGTGCAGTAAAGTAACAAGCTCTAAATCGCATTCTCGTTTAGCAAATACCTGCTTTATTTTAGTTTTATAATCGTCGTTGTAATCAACAGTAGTAAAATTTAAAACCTCAATGTGTGTATTTAAGCCCGCGCCCGTTACTTTACACAGTGCAACATCAAGCCCGTCCAACGAGGTACCGCTCATTAAACCAATAATTAAACGGCTAGGTTTTTGGGCGCTGTTATAAAGCGCTTTAATGTGAAGGTGCATAATGGCATCTAAAATAGGTGTAATATTTTGCTTATATTAGAGGACTTTAAAACAAAGTAATAGCCGTAAACCGTTTAATTTAGGTTCTGATTGTTTAATGTTAAAATGATTGTTAAGTTAGTGTGCATACTAAAAATTTATGAAAAAATATGATCACCCTCAGAGAGTTTAAAGCCCAAGACGCGCCTTTTATTATTAACACCTTAAATGATGAACAGGTAACGCGTTATTTATCGTCAAAAATTCCGTTTCCGTATACACAAGCAGATGCTGATTGGTGGATAAACCAAGGCTCAAAAAACGGCGTAATTGATGCAACGGTTAAGGCCATTGTTGTAAATGGGCAATTTGCGGGCTGTATTGGTATAACTCCCGGCGAATTTGAATACAGCCACAGTGGCGAAATTGGTTATTGGCTTAATAAAGCCTATTGGGGGCAAGGTATTATTACTCGCGCTATTGAACTTATATGCGAAGAAGCGTTTGCAAACTCACACTTAAACAGAATTTTTGGCGCTGTGTTTGCTGGTAATACCGGCTCTATGAAAGCACTTATTAAAAGTGGCTTTGAGCAAGAGGCTGTGCTTAAACAGGCCATTTATAAAAATGGTCAATTTTACAACAACCATATATTTAGCAAGCTCAAAGCAGACTAATTACTCTAATTAAATTTGCGCAAAGGTTGAATTATCAACCACCCGCCCAAAACTCCTTTATTAAGGTACGCATTGTACATATTCATACTGCTTAGCCGCGCATTATTGTTTAGCTGATCACGATTTTTAAAGCGTAAACATTCGGTAAGTAGTTTATTTATATTAATAGGAGATCTTTTATGTCTACGACTAGTCGCCAACTTACTCTTGAATCACGCCCTAATGGCGCTCCAACAGATGAAAACTTTAAATTAAAAACGGTAGAGCTTCCTGCATTAAAAGACGGCGAAGTTTTACTACGTACTATTTACCTATCACTAGACCCGTATATGCGTGGTCGTATGAGTGATGCTAAGTCGTACGCTGACCCAGTTAATATTGGCGATGTAATGGTTGGCGCAACAGTGTGCCAAGTAGAAGAGTCTAAAAACGATAAATTTAGGATCGGTGAATGGGTACTTGCCTACACAGGTTGGCAAGACTACGCCATTACCGACGGTGAAGGCTTAATGCAGTTAGGTAAAGAGCCTGCAAACCCTTCATACGCATTAGGTATTATGGGTATGCCTGGCTTTACTGCTTACATGGGTTTACTTGATATTGGCCAGCCTAAAGAAGGCGAAACCGTAGTTGTTGCAGCAGCAACAGGCCCAGTAGGTGCAACGGTTGGGCAAATAGCTAAAATTAAAGGCTGTAAAGTAGTCGGTGTTGCTGGTGGTAGCGAAAAATGTGCACACGCCGTTGAAAAACTAGGGTTTGATGCCTGTATTGATCACAAAGCTGATGACTTTGCAGAGCAGTTAGAAAAAGCCTGTGATAAAGGCATTGATGTTTACTACGAAAATGTGGGCGGTAAAGTATTCGACGCCGTACTACCATTACTAAATACCGCAGCGCGCGTACCATTGTGTGGTTTAGTATCGCAATATAACGCTACTAGCTTGCCAGAAGGCCCAGACCGTTTAGGTATGCTAATGGGTCAATTGCTTACTAAGCGTATTAAAATGCAAGGCTTTATCATTTTTGATGATTACGGCGACCGTTACGACGAGTTTGCACAAGACATGCAAAAATGGCTACAAGACGGAAAAATTCAATACCGTGAGCACATGGTAGAAGGCATCGAAAATACAGTAGACGCGTTCAACGATATGATATGCGGTAAAAACTTTGGTAAAACTGTGGTTAAAATTAATAAGCCACTTTAATTTTATACGGCTTGTAAGGCAAAGCCCTTACAAGCCACAAAAGGACTGACATGATCAAACTACACCATTTAAATAAATCACGTTCTAAACGCGTAATTTGGCTTTTAGAAGAGCTAAATGTTGACTACGAAATTGTGGCTTATCAGCGTAATAAAGACACCTTCCTAGCTCCTGACGAACTAAAGCATATTCATCAACTTGGTAAGTCACCGGTAATTGAAGACGGCGGTTTAATTATTGCTGAATCAGGCGCTATTACAGACTACCTTATTACCAAATACGGTAACGGTAAATTTGCTCCAAAAGTAGATACCGCTGAATATGTTGACTACCAGCAATGGCTGCACTTTGCAGAAAGCTCAGCAATTTTACCGCTTTTACTTAAAATGTTTGTACTAAAAGACGGCGCTAAAACGCAGTTTTTAGAAGGCTATGCTGACGCTGAAACAGCTAAAGTAATTAGCTACTTTAACGACCGCCTTGAAGGTAAACGTTATTTAGTGGGCGATACCCTAACGGGCGCTGACTTTATGATGTCGTTTATTGTTGAAATAGTTAAAAACTCAGGTCAATTAGCGCACTTTAAAAACCTCGTTAAATACGACGAGCAATTACAAAGTCATGAGAAGTTTCATACAGCTAATGAGCTAGAAGCAAAGTACGACTAACTACTTTTATATAATATTTTTATATAACACTAAGGGGCATTTAGCCCCTTTTTTAATGCCTGAAAAACACTCCTCATTAAAGTTACGCTTGTAAACTAAATTAACAAATAATCCCTTATTGCTAATAAAACTTTAATTAATAAGGCATAATGCTGCTATTGTTTTAGAATAATCACTAATAATACAAGCTGCTCTTGCGCGTATTGACTCACACTTGGGATCAACCATGACCATAAACATGCGTTTAACGACCGGCTTTGGCGTAATTTTATCAATGATGCTTATTTTAACCATTATTGGCATTTCGCGCGTTAGCCTCATTAATAATAACATTACCCACATGACCGACGTAAATTCGGTAAAGCAACGTTACGCAATTAACTTTAGAGGCAGCGTACACGACAGAGCAATAGCCGTGCGCGATGTAGTGCTAATTACCGATCAAAGCAGTTTAAGCTCCGTGTTAAAGAGCATAAAAGAGCTAAACGCATTTTACCAAACGTCAAGCCGGTCTATGGCCGAGCTAATGGGTAATATGAATAATGAAGAACGCGCTTTAATTAATAAAATAAATCAAATAGAGCAGCGCACTCAACCTTTCATTCAAGGTGTTATAAACGCTAAAAATGCAGGAAACCTAAACGAAGCTGAGCGCATTTTATTGACCGATGCACGCCCTGCGTTTACCCAGTGGCTAAATGTTATAAACCAATTTATAAACCTGCAAGAGCAAGCAAATCAAACCACCACTATCGATACTCTAGATATTGCCAGTTCATTTAAAATTTGGATGATTTCGCTCACCTCACTTGCCTTTTTAATAGGCATAAGCGTTGCGTATGTTATTAGCCAACTGATCAGAAATTCAGTAGGTGGCGAACCACAAGAAGCCGCTGAAGTAATTGCCCTTATTGCCCAAGGCGACTTAAGAGGTGATGTACAGTCGTGTTGCCCAAATAGCATGATGGCTTCTGTAGGGGTGATGCAATCTAAATTAAAAACCATTGTAGATAGCATTATTAACTCATCTGAAGAGCTTTCTACTCACTCTGCAAGCGTAGCGTCTGGCTCGCAGCAAGCACTTAGTGCCGCTGACGCACAAGTAACTTATACAAACTCGGCAGTAAGCAGCCTAGAAGAAATGAGCCGTAGTATCCATGCTGTAGCCGACTCAGTTAGGCAAACAGAAGATAACTCAAAAATAACCGCGCAATTATCGCAGCAAGGTAGTATTGCAGTGCAAAAAGTAGCGGCCGAAATTGAGCAAATCTCAGTAACCGTAAAAGCCACAGTTACCCAAGTAAACGTGCTGCAAGAACATGTAAAACACATTGGCGATATTTTAAGTGTGATCCGCAGTATTTCTGATCAAACAAACTTGCTTGCACTAAATGCAGCAATAGAAGCTGCAAGAGCAGGCGAAACAGGCCGAGGGTTTGCTGTTGTTGCTGACGAAGTAAGGCAACTTGCCCAGCGTACTGGTGATGCAACTGGCGATATCGAAAAGATGATTTTGCAAGTACAAGAAAACACGCAAGCGTCGGTAACAGCTATGGAAACCACAGTACCACAAGTAGAAAATGGCCTAACACTTACTCACGAAGCAAACGAGCTACTGCATCAAATACAGCAACAAGCTAATGACTCATTAAGTAACGTGCTTGAAATTGTTGAATCAACATCAAACCAAGTAGCCACTGTGGCGCAAATTAGTACCGGCGTAGAAGAAATTGCCAGTATGTCCAAAGAAACCAGCATGTCGCTTAACAGTAACGCACAAGAAGCTGTTGCATTAGCTGACCTTTCAAACACACTTAAAAAGTATATTAGCTACTTTAAAGTTTAATTTTTATAGTAAGCAATAAACAAAGGGGCTTTTAAGCCCCTTTGTTGTTTATGTACATTTATAATAGCGGACTATATACCCGCTAAATCGCGCTCGGTAATACACTCACCCGACGCCATTTCAAACTCGCGGCAAACTAATGGGCGGTTTTCGTAAATGGAGCACATAAGCGTATTGCGGTCGAGTGCTTGGCACCAACCGTCGTCAGCGCGTTTCATTACTTCGCTGCCCCATTTATCGTATTCTATATAGTTGAAAGGCACGCCGGTGTCGGTTACTATGCGCACTTCTAATTGGCAACAACAGGCTTGGCAGTTAGCACACGTAACGGGCTCTGGGGTAGTAGCAATATTTTCAACGGGAATAACAATATGAGGCATAGTGGCTTACTTTTTTGAATAAGCCACTAGGATACAGTAACTAATTTAACGCGCTAGTAGTTTTGCTTTAATATCGCTGTAACGCATTTGCTCGCACAGCGCAAAACCACTCAGTTGGCGCACTTTATTACGCGCAAATAACGGCACACTCATCCCCGCTAAAAAGCGGCATTGGGTTTCAATCCCCACATTATGATTACCCTTGCCTGCCATATGCGCTAAAAACTCATCTACCTTTTGATAAATAAGTTGCTCGTCAATATATGCAGGCTCTATAGAGTACTCAAGCTTAACCGCATGCCCTCTACACACACTACAATGCCCACATTGCTCAGGTGCATTTTGATCGTCAAAATAGCGCGCTAAGTTATAGCTTAAGCAACTTTGTAGCTCAAAAAAGCGTACCAGTGCAGCAATACGTTTAATTTCGGCTTGTTCTTTATCGGTAAAATAGTCGTGAAGTTGCTGGGCAAGTTCAGGGTTATTTATAACCTCTCCATGCACTTTGTATACTTGGGTAATACGTTTGGTTTCGAGCGTTATTAGGTTTTTTTCGGCTAGGTAATCAAGGGCTGCCACTACGCGTTTTCGATCAACCTGCGCGGCTTGCGTAAGGGAGTCAAAATTTAGCGTGCCCCATATTTTTTTAAAATCGGTATGGCTAAATATTTGTGTTAAAAATGCTTGGCGTTGCTCATCAAAATGACCAAGTAGCTCGTTTTTATCAACCAAAAATTTATATTTAAAATCGGCGTAGTAAGCATATTGCGGCGTTATAGCGCCTTGTATTTCAAGCTGTACAAGTAAGGTTTTAAGTGCCAGTTGCCTAATATTACTTTCGCTTGAAAGGCTATATTCTTGCATTTCCCATTGCTGGTGGCTTTGGCGAATATCGTTAATTACATATTCAATACCGCTAAGCTCTGGCGTGTCGCCATATACAAAGTTTTCTACCGTATTTAGGCCGTCTAGGTTAGCAAGCGTGTAACAATTTGATGGATCGCCATCGCGTCCTGCTCGGCCAATTTCTTGGCTGTAGTTTTCTATCGATTTTGGTAAATCGTAATGTATAACAAAGCGAATATCCGATTTATCAACGCCCATACCAAAGGCTATGGTTGCCACTACGACGTTAATTTTACCGCCCATAAAGTCATCTTGAATTTGCCAGCGTAGCGTATCTTCAAGCCCCGCATGATACGCCACCGCGTGCACACCTTGAGCACTTAGCACATTAGCAACTTGCTCAGCGCTTTGCTGTAGCGTTACATACACAATACCTGGGCCACTTTGCGCACGCACTATGTTGGTAAGCTCGGTGTTTTTATCGGCGGTTTTAACGCTCAACACACTTAAATCTAAATTAGCGCGGTAAAAGCCCGTTTGCACAATGCACTCAGGCGCAATAGCAAAGCGCTCTGCCATATCGCGTTTTACTTTTTTAGTGGCCGTTGCTGTAAGTAACAACACTAAAGGAATATTAAGCTCTTCGCGGTAACGCGGCAGTTTAAGGTAGTCGGGTCTAAAGTTATGGCCCCATTCTGATATACAGTGCGCTTCGTCTACCACTAACATCGAAAGCGCCACTTGGCTTATAAACTCTCTAAAACGCTCGTTTTTAAAGCGCTCAACCGACACCATTAATACTTTAATTTTACCGTTTCGCACATCATTCATTACGGTGCTGCTTTGCATTTGATCTTGGCTCGAATCAAGGCTGGCAGCATAAATACCTTTGCTATTTAAAAAGCTAATTTGATCTTTCATCAATGCAAGCAAAGGCGAAACCACTAAGGTTAAATTTGGTAAATGCAACGCAGTTAATTGATAGCACAACGATTTACCCGAGCCGGTCGGAAATATAGCCAACGACGATTGACCATTTAAAAGCTGCTCTATAGTTTGTTGTTGCCCTGTTCTAAATTGGCTAAAACCAAAGTGCTGCTCAAGTGATTGAATTAGTGGCGTGGTCATAAATGTCCTTTTGATGGCTAAACAATAGTCATGCTTATAAAAATGCAGTGTAGATGAAATATTTGCATGTATACCCAAACCATCTCAAGATGAGAGTTTCAGTTGGAGTTAAAAGCGATTTAGGCAAGGCATTGATTGCAAATAATAGTGGTTCTATTGTTAAAATCAATAACGCAGTATAAATCGCTTTTAAACCAACCCATTGGGCGTTTCACAGGCACTTACTCTCATCGTTGTTACTTCTTAAAAGGGGGCTGCCATTCTTGCAAAGTAACGCCTTGATATTAAGCCCCTGTGAAACGCTGAATTCTGCATATTGAGACGGTTTGGGTATAAGTATACAACAAATAACATTATTTATTGCTGACATCGGTTTTATTTAGGCGCAAACTAGGCACCCATAAAATGAGTAGTAACTACTTGTTGCCAAAATAATTTATTGATACCCAAGTCACCTTAAAAAACTAATAAAAAATACAGATCACTTGGGTATATTATTTTTAAGGGCAACGTTATGAGTATTACAATACCTAAAATCGTCGTTATTGGCGGTGGTGCTGGCGGATTAGAACTTGCAACCCAACTGGGGCATAAGCTAGGGAAAAAAAAACAAGCAGATATACTGTTAATAGACAAAAACCGTACCCACATATGGAAGCCGTTACTGCACGAAGTAGCGACAGGCTCTATTGACCCTGATTTAGATGGCGTTGTGTATTCAGCCCATGCCGCAAAACATCATTATCGTTTTCAACTTGGTACTTTTTGCAACATAGACCAAAGCAATAAAACAATTACCCTCTCCCCATTAAACGACGAGTTAGGCCACACTATTTTACCTGGCCGTACAGTTCGTTACGATCACCTTGTTATTGCCATTGGCAGCGTAAGTAACGACTTTAATACCCCTGGTATAAAAGAGCATTGCTACTTTTTAGATTCAAGCCAACAAGCAGAGCGCTTTCAACACTCATTACTAGATAGCTTTACGCGCCTTCACCAAGACGACAACCAACAGCAATCACTTAATATTGCCATTGTAGGCGGCGGTGCTACGGGTGTTGAACTCTCAGCTGAGCTTTACCATGTGTCTGAGCTATTAAAGCTTTATGGTTTAACAAATATGTCGTCTAAGCGTTTACACATTCATTTAATTGAAGCTGGCCCGCGTATTTTACCTGCATTACCTGAGCGTATTGCCGTAAGTGCCAAGCGTGAGCTATTAAAGCTTGGCGTAAACGTGCGCGAACAAACGCAAGTGAAAGAAGGCACTGCGCAAGGCTTTATCACCAAAGATGAAGAACATATTGATGCCGATATAATGGTGTGGGCGGCAGGCGTAAAAGCACCTGATTTTATTAAAGACTTAGGTGTTTTTGAGCTTACTCGTAGCAATCAAATTCAAGTAAATGAGTTTTTACAAAGCACCGTTGACGAAAGCATTTTTGTATTAGGCGATTGCTGCGCATTTACCCAAGCCGACGGCAAGCAAGTACCACCACGCGCACAATCGGCGCATCAAATGGCGTTATGCGTCGAAAAAAATCTCATAGCAACATTAAAGCAGCAACCACTACGCGGCTTTAAATACAGCGACCATGGCTCGTTGGTTAACTTATCGAGCTACAGCACCGTGGGTAACTTAATGGGTAACCTAACCAGCAATACCTTTTTTATTGAAGGTAAAATTGCCCGCTTTATGTATATATCTTTATACCGTATGCACCAACGCGCCATACATGGCAGCGCAAAAACCTTTGCATTATGGATAAGCGAAAAAGTACTGCGTGTAGTGCGCCCAAAAATGAAATTGCACTAATCTATATATACTAAATTAAAGACAGTGAGCGTTATCACTGTCTTTAATTTTTAACATTGTCTGTGTAGAGTATTTAAAACAACTAAGGGAATTGGGTTATGACGGGTAAAACGCTAATTTTTAACTTTGACGGCACAGGAAACGAGCCCCGTGACGCAGAACAATTTAGCTCAGATCATTTTAAAGAAGACTCTAATATTACCAACATTCTAAAACTACATTTGCTGCTTGGCGGTAAATTAGAAGACTCCCCCATTACTCCTTTTGCTAACCAACTCAGTTTTTATTATCAAGGTATTGGCACTAAAGGCAGCCGCCTTAAACGCATTTTAAACCAAACCCTTGCACCTCATGGTGACGACGTAGCCAGTATTTTAAATCAAGCGTTAAGCGACTTTAAAGCTCACTACCTAATAGGCGATACCATACTGCTAACGGGCTTTAGCCGAGGCGCTGCGCTTGCCAGACGTTTTGCTAAATGTTTAGAACCCTTAATAAGCAACAACGTGTATGTATGTGTGTTTGATACCGTCGCCTCTATTGGTTTATCTAAAGTAAGTAAAGCTACACGCGGCGCAGAACACGTTATTTTTGAAAACCACACCATTGCCAACAACATTACTCACGCGCTGCACTGCGTAGCCCTTGACGAAAAACGCCGCGCCTTTGAACCCACACTCATGAACCATCAAAACAATATTACCGAGCTATGGTTTGCAGGTGCGCATTCAGACATTGGCGGCGGTTACTACCGCGATGGCCTAGCCGATATTAGCTTGCGCTATGCACTTGAGTGGTTAATAGAACAACCACTTGATATATCGTTACTCACTAGCCACGATATAGATTACGAAACCCTACTCCCCGATAGCAACTTAGTAGCACAAGATGACGTAACCGTAACGCCCGATCCGCTCGCATTAAGTCATCAACAAAATTACTTTTGGTTTAACCCGTTTTTTAAATTAGTAGATAGGCAGTGCTATGTATTAATTAATGACGAAGCCAGCAACCTTGAGCCTTTGGTGCACTTCAGCGTAGCCGAACGAATTAATAAGCTAACCAGTTATCGCCCAGAATCGCTTAAAAAACTGCATTACAAAATTAGCTATAACGACAACACCACGCTTAGTTTTATTGGTTTAAGCCAACATATAGAACTGGCTAATCAAAACATGAGTGTGCTGAGCATTAACCAAAGCCAAGATGTAATGGTATTTGCCTCTGAGCAATACAACGCAACCGGCCTCATGCTAGAGCAAGGCGCTACGTACCGCTTTACCCCATACCCAAATCAATACTGGTTTGACGATGGCATAAAGTGCACGCCATTAGGCTGGAACCGCGATAACGTACAACTTGGCGTAAAAGAAATCCCAATGGCTGTGCTTGAACCATTTAGACGATTTCCTCGCGCACAATGGTTTTCACTCATTGGTGCTATTAATAAAAACGACGACCACCTTTTTGAAATAGCCAACGGCGCCGATATTAAAATAGATAAATCAGGCGAGTTTTGTCCATTTGCAAACGACCTAAGCCGCTTTTATGGCGCTAATGCAGGTAAAATAAAAGTGAAAGTAACGCGGCTGGGATAAGAGGTTGCACAGTATTTAAAATTGTAGGCGTGAGTTTATCTCGCGCTTTGGCTTTATAAAAACACCATGCGAGGTATAAAACCTCACCTACAATAATTCAAACACCACAATCAACAAAACCGTAGGTGCGATTTTACATCGCGCTTTGTTCTTTAGTAACGGCTCATAACTCCCAATCAACGCTACAAAGCCCGCCTAAACAACAGTAGGCGCCCAGCTTGCTCGCGCGAAAAGCGAAGCTTTTAAATGGTAGGTGCGATTTTACATCGCGCTTTGGCTTTATAAAAACACCCGCGAGGTATAAAACCTCACCTGTAACAATTTAAAACACCTATTCGCCTCACGTAATGAGTCGAATAATATGAGTAATTGCCTCATTGGGCAATTTTATAACGTGTACTACGCCCACCTGCGGCGGTTTTTGTTAAAAACCCAAGCGTTTGCAAGTCCGATAAATGGCGTGTTGCGGTTGCACGGCTAACCTTAGCCACCTTTTGATACTGACTCGCACTAATACCCTGTTCAAATTGGCCATCAAGTAACTTATTAAGCACTTTTACTTGCTGCTCACCTAACTTTGTTTGATCTTTACTTGCCCAGTAATTGGTTTTAAAAATTGTTTGCTCAATATTATTAAGCGTATGGTGTATCGCATTATTAAGCGTACGTAAAAACCACTTAATCCATTTTGTAATACAAAGCTCTCCACGTTGAGTGGCTTCAAGCACTTCGTAGTAGCTTTTTCTGTCTTCTAAAATAGCCACCGACATAGCGTAAAACCGAATTGACTCAGCATGTTCTTGCGCTAATGCCAGGTCGGTTATAAGCCGTGTAATACGCCCATTACCATCCTCAAGTGGATGTATTGTTACAAACCATAAATGTGCGATAGCTGCCCGAATAAAAGGGTCTATTTGAGGATCGTTTTGCGTTTTGTTAAACCAGTTAAAAAATAGCGACAGCTCTTTATTTACTCGCTCTTTAGGAGGCGCCGTAAAATGTAATACCGGTTTATCTAAGCGCCCCGATACCACTTGCATTGGCTCGTCAGCACGCAATTGCCCGCCCTCAATTTTAGTAAATAAGCTTTGCTCACCTGCAAACAATAAGCGATGCCAATTAAGCAATCGCTCTAAATTAAGCGGTGAGTCTGTGTTATTTATTGCATCAAGCATAATCTCTGCAAGATTATCGCTTTGCACTGTTGTTGGGTAAGGTTGCTCATTAATATTGAGCTTTTTAGCAAGCGAAGAGCGAACCGAAAATGCATTGAGCTTTTCGCCCTCAATCGCACTGGAGTGAATAATATTTGCAAGTAAAGTATCAAGGGCCTGCTGCTTTTGTTGAGCACTTTGCGCGCCCATACGCCCTACTAATAAACCTTGATTATATGAAAGCTCCCTTAGTAAAGGAGCAAGCGCCGCAGCATCCCACGTAAAGTTTGGCCAGTTTTGCTGTTGCCATATCCACATAGTCTTTAGTCCTAAAGTTAATTAGCTTCAGTCTATGTTATTTATTTGCCTCATGCAATGAGGCGAATAGAAGAGTTAATTGCCTCATTACTTTTAAGCGTTAAACAGAACAATAATTCATTTTTCAATGGTAAAAACAATCCATTTATAAGCGAGGTATAAAACCTCACCTACATCATTGCAAACACCACTCTCAACAAAAGCGTAGGTGCGATTTTATATCGCGCTTTGGCTTTTAAATAAGGCCAAGCTCAACACCTGTAGGCGCCCAGCTTGCTCGCGCGAAAAGCGTAGCTTTTAAATTGTAAGCCGGAATTTATCTCGCGCTTTTAATTTTAATTTGTAAATATCGCGTTGATGCTGGCAACCAAAATATGAATTACTTACTCAAAATGCGTGTATTTATTTTCTAAAATTTAAATAAATGCATCCATATTTGGTAGTTGTATTATTTGCTCACTCAGCTTATTTGCAGTTTTATTAATTATTTTTATGCACAAATCAATGTGTGCTAATTCAGCAGTAGACAAGTTATTTTTAACAGCAGAAACTTTAGCCGTATCAATTGCAGCTAATACAGAGTCAACAGTTTGACTCATAAGTAGTTGCATCCGTGGTAGTGAAATAGCAAATTCATCAGCAAAATCAGCTAACATGTAAGCTGTAATCTCATTAGTAAAATTGCCTGCACTTTGCGAATTATGCTCACCCACTGACATAGCATAACACCTTGATATTTTGGGCTGTAGATAGCCCATATCACGGTCAATGCTTCCCTGCTCAATAATAGCCTCTATATTTACCAAGTCGTAAAACGGCGTAAGCTCTAAACCATTTTTACCAACAAAAAAACTAATGTTTTTGCCATGAGCATCGTAATTACGTACTAAAATATTAAATGTCATCCAACGAATAAGCTGAGCCTCATACGCTTGTACATTCGTTGTTTTAACATTAAATAGTTTTGCAAAAGAAACGCCATCTCGAATATAAATACCATCCCCATCATCACCATGCTGACGCTCATATTTATAAGAAGGAGGTAAATTAGTGGCTTGGCAACCATCAATAATATGACGACGTAATACACGGTTTTGATCTTGTGTAACGCGCCTATCAAAGCGATCTATTACAAATACTCTTACATCTGCATAAGTGCGCAACTCAACATGGGGAACATTGAGCCCCGACTCTTTTGCCAAAAGCATGGTAAAAAGTTCATTTACTGCAATGAAAGGAGCGGTACCTGTTTCAAATTTAAAAATTTTATTAGAACATAGCTCCCCTTCACCAAATCCTAATTTACTATCGATTTCGAGTAGGTTTAGTTTGTCTTGAACGCCAGCAACAGAGAGCCGAGTTCGGCCATCCCAATGAGTAATTGACTCGCCAACTTGTACAAAGCGTTTAAGTTTTTGGCTTAGCTCGTCACTAGGGTCTGTTGTTCTTTCAAGGTTAAATTTGCAGCAGCCTGTTTGGTATTTAGGCAAGGCAGAGCCTATGCAGTGTGGTATTCCCCATAAATGGGCGATAACGTAGCATTAATGCCAAACAGGCGCTGCCCAAAGGGTTCTTCCTAGGAGCTATTTACTCTTTGTTGCTCGGTTTTTACTTAGCCCACTAGGTTGCAAATCTCGCGCCGCGATTAAATAGCTCCTAGTTTGGACAAATTTTAATCCGCAAAGATCAACAGACCCTAGTTACTTCACGAAAAGATGTTTGCTTTAAAGCACTGTTACTTGCTCTAAACGACAAAGCGCCTGACGTTTCCTCGCCAATTACTTTAATCAAACCAAACGTATTATTTTTAGAGATAGTAGTACTACTTATAATCTCATCAAGACCTTTGCCCTCGGGTAATAAGTTTTGTAAATAATTACGCACATCACGTGAGTCAAAATCACCATTGAGCGGTAAGTGTGGTGAAATAGCAAACCCCTTATTAATCCACTCAGGCTCATAGGTAAATGTAATTTCATTTTCAGAGCCTATATCAAGGGCTATCGCACCTATCTTCTGCGTATGCCCAATAAATACATCCAAGCTGTTTTTTTTAATACCACTGCTCATCGCTCACCTCTTCGTTGTTATTGTGGTGCGACTCGTCATCACTGACAAGGCTAAACGACAACCCCAAGTATTCCATCACTTTGAGTACATTAAAAAACTGCACATTCACATCACCTTTTTCTATTTTTATCAGCGTAGGCTTTGAAATATTAAGTGCTTGCGATACATCAACCAGCGTAAGCTTCATGCCTGTTCGCTTTGAAGTAATCGCTTTAGCGAGTCGCACCGACGAAAACGGCTTTGATAGATCAGGCATTTCAGTGCGTTTAACAACTCTTCCAAGTGTTTTTTTTGCTGGTAATTCACTCATTAAAGGTCAACTATAGTTTACTTATACAATTTATTTTAGGGTAGCCAATCCAAAAGTCAAATATAACTTACTTTTAAGTTTGAACGTATATTTACTACCCATAAGTAAACCTTAACTTACTTATAGGCAGTAAAATAAAACCCAACTCCATAAGTAAAATATAGGTTACTTATGGAAAGTTAATGACATTTTGAGCTTAATAGCCAAGCTAAACACCTGTAGGCGCCCAGCTTGCTCGCGCGAAAAGCGTAGCTTTTAAACTTTTACCTCATTTAAAATATATGCGCTTTTAAAGGCTTTTTTAACCGCTGAGAATATTCACGATTAAGATTAGGAAATTGCTTATACATCATCGTTTTTAATTGCTTTTCAGATAGCTTATTACAGAGGGATTCTTGCTCAGCAAGCATTATATTCTTAAGTAACACTCTCCCTGCTTGAGTATCCATTAAAAAGTAAATTGCAGCCCAACTGCTTGCATACAACTTACTGATGTCACCTTTTTTCCATGAGTCATCCAAACCCACTAACGAATCAATCAAAAATACACTTTTAGTAATATTGTTATTTTTCGTCCATGAACTATTCGACTCAACACTAGGGCGTGTTGACCTTTGTGGATTGAAATTTGTTCAATCTAGGGGCGATTTAATCGCGGCGCGAGGTTTGTAACCTAGTGGGCTAAGTAAAAACCGAGCAACAAAGAGTTAATCGTCCCTAGAAAGAACCCAAAGGGCAGCGCATGTTTGGCATTTATGCTGCGTTATCGCCTATTTATGGGGAATAACCACACTACATAGGCTCTGCCTTGCCTAAAAACCAAACATACAGCTGCAAAATCAATCACGAAAGGTCAACACGCCCTAGCTGTTTGCATATTATTTTTAGTAAGCTCAAAGTATTCAGCAAACCCCTCATTAAACCATCTAGAGGTGTAACCTAAAACTGCTTTATTAATGGCGTGCACTGCCTCATGTACCGCAGTTCGCATTGCACTGTGTGCATTATCATAATGAATAAAAGCAGAATTACTCGCGTGAAAATACATACCCGCAGTGTTTGTAGAGTCACCACCGCGTTGCTTAATTGCTGCCTCATAAGCACGACGCGTAGGCAATACCGTTAAATTAAGCTTTACCTTTTTAAGTGCATGCACGCCAATAATCTGCCCGTATACTTTAAATACAGTATTAAGTTTTATACGTAACTCTTGGTTAAATGACGAAGGTAAATTAGGCGTATTTAAAGTTAGGTCAAAGTAATCTAACGGTTCAATAAAACCAGTATCGTAAGTTGCTACTGCAAAATCCGGTTTTTTATCACTAAAATGCGGCACACCGTCACTGTCTGTCCACGTAAATATATCGCCATTACGTTTATATTTAACCTTACCCAACGACACATCCACGCAGCGCGTATTGTTAGCTTGCAATAAGTGATTATCGGCAGGTACTGATACACTTTGTAAAGTAGCCGTGCTTATATTTTTGAGCTGTTTAGTTGCTAAAGGTTCAGTAGTTACCTGCGACGATAAACTACTATAAATTCGTTTAACCTCGCCTATAGGATCGTGATAATTAAATACCCGCCCAGTAAAATGATTAGCAATGAGCGCCGATGCAATTAGCAGCACAAAAAATACAAACACCACGCGCAATTTTGTTTTAAACATCTTTATGGGCGCCCTTGCCACTGTGCTTCAAACAACTCTTTTTGCTTACCCCTATATTCGCTACACCATACAAAGTCGGCCGAATTCATCCCTTTCTTACGGCAACGTTTGGGCAATTTATAAAATTTTGACCAAGCATCAAGCTTAGCGGCATCTTTATAGCTATCGCTGTGCAAAGACATGTTTGATACTTTTTGATTGAGTAACCAATTGCTATTAGGCGTACGGGTTGGGGTAGAAGAAGTAGCCTGATAAGCACTACCACTCTTTTTAGGCTTACTGCAGTGATTAGCAAGTAAGGTAAATAGCGTTTTATCGCGCGCAGTTAAACGCTCACCTTCTTTATTACTGTAGCCACTTCTAAATTGAGACCGAATAGCTTCGCGCTGCTTTTTAATGCTATCGCATTGAGCTTGTGTGTAAGCCTCACCAGCTTGAGGAAAAGTTGTAAATACGCTAATAAATACCAGTAAAATCCATTTAATCATTATTCATTCCCTGAATTAAAACTTTAAAATAGTGTACCTATAAATGTGAAAAAACACATCAACATTACTAATCCAAAAAGCAAAATTAAAGCTATGGGTTGAGTTCACCTTGTGTCTTGGTTTTTATAAAACACCTGCAAAGTATAAAACCTCACCTACAATAATTAAACCACCACACTCAACAAAACCGTAGGTAGGATTTTACATCGCGCTTTCTCTTTAGTAACTAGCTCATTCCCCCAATCAACAAGCAAAGCTCACCTAAACACCTGTAGGCGCTCAGCTTGCTCGCGCGAAAAGCGTAGCTTTTAAAATAATTTACAAATATCGCGTTGGCGATGGCAACCAAAGAAAGACAAGCGCCGGTCTCTCTTTGGAATCACACGGCACCCCTCAAGTTCACTTACCCTTAAACAAATAATTAATATGAACGTAAACGCGATGAACGCACATCCATGTGCAAGCATCGCTTTCCTCGAATCCATGAATTACTCATTAATTATGTGTTTGCAGGTGAAGTTGAAGGGGATAATTTCTTAGCATCATCATTTGATTACTCTCTCGGCTAATACTTAACTCACACGTTTGTACTTAATTACTAGTAACTTAGTCGATTAATACTTGTAGCTGTACCGCATTTAAGTAAACTAACTACTCGCAAACAGGGAGTGGTTTTAATGCAGCAAATTGGTATTTACGAGCAGTTAATTACGCAAGTAATTAAGCAAAACTTAAATCGTGATCAATTTTATGTGGGTGAGCGCCAGCTTGAAACGGCCGAAGCCGCAACATGGCTTTCACGCTTTTTAAGTAAGCTTGTTGAGCATGCAATAAATGCCATTCCCAACTCGAACGAGCGCCTACAAGAACAGATTAGCCTAGCTAACAGCCTTGTACTTTGGCTTAAAGATCATATTCGCGATGACGAGCTAATTAACGAAAATCTTATCGACAGCCAAGGCCGAATACTTACCGCGCTATTTAATACCCAAAACCCTATTGCGGCCAACCTCAAAGATTACTCAAGCGATATATTCCCACTCACAGGCCTTACGCAAAGCGAGTTATTTAGCGGTGCTAATGCAGGTATATCGCTCGAAACCGAGCTAAAGCGCGAGATTAAATCGTCCGACACTATTTACTGGCTTGTCTCATTTATAAAATGGACGGGGCTGCGCATTTTTAAAAATGAGCTTGAAGCGTTTACTAAAAGCGGTAATAAACTCAAAGTTATTACTACTTCGTACATGGGCGCAACGGATGCTAAAGCCGTTGAGTTTTTAGCAAACCTACCAAATACCGAAGTAAAGCTAAGTTATAACAATCAGCAAGAACGCCTACATGCTAAATCCTACTTATTTATGCGCAATACGGGTTTTCATACAGGATATATTGGCTCGTCTAACTTATCGCATTCGGCGCTTACCAGCGGCCTTGAATGGAACTTAAAAATTACCGCACAAGAAATCCCGCATATAATAGCTAAAACCAAAAGTACGTTTGAAACCTACTGGGAATCAAAAGACTTCGAGCTATTTACAGGCGCTGTTGAGTGTAAAGAAAAGCTCATTAATTCACTTAACGAGCAACGCGGTGTTGGGCAATCAAGCAGCCAGTTTTATTTTGATATAACACCAAAAACGCATCAGCTCGCTATTTTAGAAAAACTAAGTGCTGAGCGCAGCGTACATAAGCGTTTTAAAAACTTAGTAGTTGCCGCAACCGGCACAGGTAAAACAATAATATCGGCGTTCGACTTTAAAACTGTTTACGATAAAAACCCAAACGCACACTTTTTGTTTGTAGCCCACCGCGAAGAAATACTAAAACAAGCGCAAAGCGCTTACCGTGGCGTGCTTAAAAATAACGACTTTGGCGAGCTGTGGGTAGGTAACTACAAACCACAACGCTATAACCAATTATTTGCATCCATCCAAACGCTTAATAGCCAAATTGAATCGCTTAATTTAACGCATGATTACTACGACTACATAGTAATAGACGAAGTACACCACGTAAGCGCTGCTAGTTATCGCGCAATATTAAACCACTTTACGCCCGCAATATTACTTGGCTTAACCGCTACACCAGAGCGACAAGATGGTGCAAATATACTCGATGATTTTTGCGGGGTAATAGCCGCTGAAATTCGCTTACCAGAGGCAATAAATCAACGCCATTTATGCCCATTTCAATACTTTGGATTGGATGACGACACCGACCTAAGCCAAATGACATGGCGTGGTGGCCGTTACGATATAAGTGAGCTAAGTAACCTTTATACAGGGGAGAACAGCCGCGCTAACAAAATTATATCGAGCCTTGCTGATATCGTAACCAATGTTCAAACCATTAAAGCACTCGCGTTTTGCGTAAGCCAAAAACACGCTGAATTTATGGCTAAAAAGTTTAACTTAGCAGATATAAACGCCGATGTACTCACCAGCAAAAACACCAATGAGCGTGCAGCCAAACAACAAGCACTGCGCCAAGGCGAAATACAAATACTTTGCGTGGTTGATATTTTCAACGAAGGTGTCGATATTCCAGAAGTCGATACTTTACTGTTTTTACGCCCAACTGAAAGCCTAACGCTGTTTTTGCAGCAACTAGGCCGTGGTTTGCGTTTACCCGACAACAGCCAAAAGCAATGCTGTACCGTGCTTGACTTTGTAGGTAATGCTCGCCCAGAATACGACTTTGCCAGTAAATTTCGCGCACTCATTGGTAAAAGCAACCAACCGATAAAAACCGAGATTGAAAACAACTTCCCGCATTTACCGCTGGGTTGCCGTATTGAGCTACAAAAGCATACTCAACAAACAATATTAAAAAATATTCAGCAAGCTATAAACTCTAAACGCCGTTTACAGCAACTTATAAATAGCTATTCGCAACACACTAATGACGCGCTTACGCTAAGCAATTTTTTACGTATAAACCCGCAAGTTACTCTTGAAGATATTTACAAACCAAAAGACAAAAAGATCGGCGGCTGGCATTGGCTAAAAGGCGATGAAATTCCAGTAGAACAAACCGATATTTATGCCGCGTATTACCGCGCAATCAACACCCAATTACTCGGCTGCGACTCGCTCAGTTACTTGTGCTTTTTACGTGATTTATGTAATAACAACTTTAGCTTTATGCCAACAGCACAAAACCAACAGTACGCGCTTATGGCGCATTACAATTTTTGGGATGGCACTGGTAAAAGCTTGGGATTTAAAACGCTTGAACAAAGCTTACAAGCACTTAAACACAAAGAGCTACAGCACGAACTTGCTCAAGTAATTACGCTATTAATAAACCGCATACACCAGCAAGAAAGCGATTTAGCATGCCTATCTAATCACGCAATAAAATTACACAGCCGCTACACACGCCAACAAATACTCGCAGCATTTAGGGCGCACTCGTTTAATAAAAAATCGACCGCTCGCGAAGGCGTTTTAGAATTAAAAAATCAAAACCTAGAGCTGTTATTTGTAACGCTGAATAAATGCGAAAAAACCTACTCGCCCACAACGCTGTATCACGACTACGCAATCAGCCCTACTTTGTTCCATTGGCAAACGCAAAACAGCGCCCGCCCAGAACACGGCCGTGGCCTTAGTTATATTCAGCACCAAAAAACAGGCAAAACCATCCTGTTATTTGTGCGCGAACAAGGCAAAGATGAAAACGGCAGAACTATGGGATTTGTAAACTACGGCGAGGTTAAATACCAACACCACAACGGTAGCCAGCCAATGAATATAACGTGGGAGTTAACCAACCCCATGCCAAGTGAAATGTGGCATGAGGCTGGGAAGTTAGCGGTTGGATGATAAATAAAGCAGACAAAAAATGACTGCTATATTTTAAGTGTGAACATCACTCAATATCGGTTAAAAGTTTTGGGGTACCAAATTGCTTTAGCGAGCCACCCGCCTGCTCAATAACTTTCAACCAAAACAATTTAAGTGAATTAAGGTCTGCTTGAGAAGAATATGCTCGCCCACCGTTTGCGTAGCCGCCACCTATAACAAATACATCTACTTGAGCTAGCGCAGTTGGAGAAACAACTGCTGAATACTTTGCAAATTCATCATCCGCATTAATGGCTCTAATACTGCCTGAAGCATAAAAACTAGAAATATCAGAATTTTCCAACATATCAGATACAAGAATCATTATTCTACGTTGAGTATTATTTTTAATATAAATAGCTGAAGATACATCCAGTATTGATCCCACAAGCTCAGTTTTAGGATAACTTTGATCGCTATCGTGGAATGAAGCTTTCAGTTTTTCATGAACCAGATCAATAGCTTTATTGCTTTGCATCTCCATACATTTATCAAATTTCCCTAATTTTATACGGTTCATTGCATTGCGCTGTTCCTCCTTGAGAGGCTGGTCAAATTCTCCTTCAAATGCAATGTCGGTATAGTGACCTTGTGCATTTGCTGAAAAGGAAACTATTCGAATGCGATCACCAGGACCTAAAAGTTGCTGCACTTGTTTATGGACACTTTTTTTAAGATTTGTATCTAAATTCACTGTCTGATCGACTAAAACAACAACATCTCTAATTGAGGTAGCTGGTTTTAATTCAGTCATATCAGCGTAAGTATAACAAGAAATAATGTCATCTCTATCCGTCTCAGCAAAGGCTAAAGAGCTAGTCATTACTGCTAGCAACATCAATTGCTTAATCATAATTTACCTTCTGCTTTTAATTTTTCAAGAACACGAGCTCTCTGCTCTTCTGGAGTTTCTTGTTTCTTAGCCTGTGCTTCGGCAAGAATCTGCTTTTCTAGTTCTTCATCACTTAACGATTGCTCTTTTGTTTCGGTAAGAATCTGGCTCTCAATCTCTTCATCTGTAGGTTGTTCAATCCGAGAATTAGAGCTCACAGCTTTAAATTCATCCGCCGTAACTTGGCTAGCAGACTTAGAAATAATATCTGAGTGCTCACGCTCTCTCTCAAGCATAGTTTGTGTTTGTCGATTTCGACTTGATAAAGACTGTTCTGACTCTTGCTCTACATACCTAAGGAAAGTTCGGTCAGATGCCTTCTTAAGTAAATCTGATACACTGCTATTCATAGTGCTATCTATAAGCACTTTGGCCATACGAGATTGCAAGTCTCCAAGTGTTTTTTGAGCACGTTGTGATATTCTCTTGCTCTTTGCATCCATTGCAGCTTCATATTGATTTTTTGTGTTGAACTTGTGTGTATTCTTCCAAGCCGACTTTGAATGTTTACCTACAAAACCAAACTTAAAAGAAACCCAAGTAGCGAATGCTTGTAAAACAATAAATAAAATAGCAAGCATACCAAATGTAGCCCAGCTACCTTCTTTTGTTGCCTGACAGATCTCACTTTCACCTTTTCCTACAGCTTCTGCTGAAACTTTCTGAGACTCAAGCGGAGGTGGTGGTGTTGAACTATATAGGTCATCCAAGCTTGTTAAAGCTGCATTTGATGTTGCTGAACTAGGTTGGCACATTGCATCTTGTGTTTGTGCAACTTCGAGTGTTTTAACTCGAACAAAAGTAATGATGATACCTATAGCAATAATTGCGACTAAAGCACCTATTGTAAATGTATGTTTCTTCCTTGGAGAATTAACATCTAACCGATTAAGCCGTTGCTTATATTTTGGTCCATTTTCATCAGTAAAATTGTCAATTTCGTAGTCAAAATCGATATCATCTAAAGTTCTAGGTCTACTTTCTGTATCATCAACTTGCCAGTTATTACGTATACGACCAAGAATGCCGTTACGATAAAGCTCATGACCCATCATATGAGTCAAAAATGCAAGAATAACTGCAAAAGCAATTGCCACAATCCAAGTCATTGTAACTCGTGTATTTTCAGATGCGCTTAAGTCAATGAAACCAGCCATTGTGTAGCTAAAACCCCAAGCTTCTAAAACGAGAACTGCAAACAAGCCAAGCATCAATAATGTACCTAAGGGCTTCCTCCCTGATTCACCTACAATTGATAAATATTTTTTACTAGATTCGTAATAATCTCCATCTTTATGAATTTGAGAGTACAATTCACCATAGTCTTGACAGACAACTGTTTCTGAATGAAACCAGCGTCCGGCAGTATCTGGGTTTTTAGCCAGTGAACGTAATTTACTAAATAAAAAGTTATGATATTTAAATCCTTTCCACCACAAACTAACAGCATCCCAGTTGGTGTATGCAATGTACGCAAAAATAGAAAGCGTAGCAGCGATAACAATAAGAATATCGCGATAAGTTTGTAATACACTGAATAAGTCCATCGTTTTATCCTTTTACTAAATTCATGTTGAATGCTTTTGCCATTAATTCATTATTTTCTTGATAAATAACAGCACTAGCTTGTGTCTGAGTAGAACCATTGGTACTAAATACCACATCACTACAGCGCATTAGTGCATTATCATCCTGAGCAAACATACGAACTAAAACAGTTCCGTCTCCACGGTATGTTTCTACACTTACAGGGTATTTAAGATCAGCCTTAGTTGCGCTGCCATCATATTGTTTATAGAAACTGAAATATGGTTTATGCGTAGGGTTAAGATTATTCTTTTCTATACCGATAGGACCAAGTGTTATTGCTGTAGAACCAGCCATACCGTACCATGCAGTTCCAAAAAGATTACTAATACTGTCTGCAACTTTAGCTTTCTGAATAGGCCTTCCGTTATATGGTTTAAGTGAAGATTGAACAACTGGTGCCGCATAGGCACAACTTCCCATAAATTCGGAATCGTCAGCATTTGCAGCTGTAAAAAAAGTCATAAACGACTCTTCTTCTCTTTCACCCAAAGCTGTTATCACATAACTCTTATCAAACTCTTCAAGTTTAACTCCCTGTAACCCAAGGCTTGTAGAGTGCTGATTATTACTTACAGACACGGTGGGGGTAGGTAGTGATTTTTTAGTTTTAACTTTAACAGGAAGGTCATTTATTACATTTTCAATACGTGTTTTCTTTGCACTTGCAACTTGGATAACCTGCTCATCTGATACAGTATTCGCTTGAGCCGACTCGCCGGTTGTATCTATGAGCACGTCTATTATTTCAAAGCGACGATTTTTGCTTTTTCCTTCATTCGTTAAGTTACTCGCTACAGGTTGTGACTCGCCCACACCTTCAAAAAACAGACGGTTCTCATTTACGCCAGCATTTACAAGTTCATTAGCAATAAATTTTGCGCGCTTTTCTGATAAGCGTTGGTTAAACGCTGCAGACCCTGAACTGTCTGTATGCCCAACAACATATAGTTTTGAAGCTGGATCAAGTGATTTTACATAACCTTTGAGAAATTTTTGTAAGTTTGCAAGTTGTTCAGAATCTGTTATTTGGGCTTTTCCTGAGTCGAACATTGGCTTTTCGGTGGATAATGAAAGCTGAGACGCTATCACGTTTTCAGTGGCGTTTTCTGAAAAGCTAGCCCCATTAGCTTCGTTATTAGAGATACGCTCAAATTCTGGTTTTAATGAGCTTTCCTCTGCAAGTTTGGCTAACTCCTCTTCTCTTTTATCTAAATAGTAGCCTGCGCCACATCCAGCAATAAAACCTACCCCTGCGCCCATGACTGCTTTTTTTGGATCGCCTGTTACCAAAAAAGTACCTAACGCACCAACTACAGCCCCACCAACACACCCTATAGTTGTGTTAGATATATTATTTGTAGCAGCACAACCGCTTAGTACTAACGGAGCTGCAAGCACTAAGGCAGCAGTTCTATGGATTTTTTTACATTTCATTTTTTATTTTCCTTTTTGAAATGATTACTTTTAATTTATACAACGCAAAAATAAACTGCAATTTAAAGCTTTGCCTGGAAGCTGCGCACCTAAAAATGATCAAATTACTCTGGTACTATTTGTTTAAACCGTGCGAACGTTCGCATGTTTTCATCTGCAATCATTACTTCGTAATCTGGATTTTGAGCAATTAGCTCGTATTGCCCATTCGATAGTTTATTAACTTTGCGCAATAAGTACTGGTCATCTCCGCCTATATCATCTCGCTCTATCGCGACAATTTGGCCACGTAACGATCCGGCTTTATCGGATGTTATAAGCTCAAGTAGCAGTAAATCGCCATCGTAAATTGGGTTTTTACCACCGTTCATAGAGTTGCCCGATGCGCGTGCTAAAAAATGCACGTTTGGATCAAGCTTGCCCGCGCCAAATGGTGCGTCCATTAATTCCATATCGCTTTCATCCCCTGTTTTAAAATGTCCGCAGGCAATTTTAATATTGGGGAAGTACGGTAGTTTTAATGCGTTATCTTGCTCTTTTACTGTATCTGCAAGATCTTTAAACTCTAACTGAGTTACATTGTCAGCTTTTTGCTCTGTATTTTGTTTCGTGGTTGGCGTTTTAACTTTTAGTCGCTGGCTGTATTTAGCTAAGGTGTATTCAACCAGCTCTAACACGGCGCTGTTTAGTAATTCGCGTTTTTCTGCGGTTACGTCAAACATGGCTTTTACGGTGTCGTTTTGTAAGGTAAACCATTGAGTGCCGTCTTTATTTTTATTGGTGTAGGCTTTAATTGGATTTTTACGCCAGTAGCTTTGCCATGTTTGGGAATCTGCAGCTGCTTGCTGTTCTTTAATAGGTAAATCGTGTTGCTTTAAATTTGGATGGCGCGCGAGTACCTTTGCGCTCATGGCTGCAAGTTCTGCAACTGTTGGGGATTTAGCAAAGCCATTTAAAGCGACATAAGCTTCAAGCAAAATAGCTTTGAAGCATTTGGTCATACTGGTTGTTTGTATGCCTTTATGTAAAAAGTCGTAAAACGGCGCTAATTGCTCAGCACTTTGCTGTGCTTCGTCATCAATGTTTTGTGTTTTAGCAATTAGCTCAAACCAACTAGTATAGTTGCTGTTTATCTTTTTTATATCGCCGTAGTGGTAGTAAAACTCACTTAATGTGGGTAAATGCCCAAGTTGTTCAGCCAGTTGCATTATATCTTCTAACGCTGTGGTGCGTTGTGATTTAGCAAGTTGTTGCCAAAAGTCGGTAACTTTTAAATCAATATTTATAAAGCAGCCATCAGCAAGGTTTGGTTTTTTAAGCTTTTTAACTACACCAGTTGGCGTGGTTTCATGAAGTAGCGCATAAGGTTTATTTAAAAAGCTGTGGTGGTTACCAATAAAATCGAGCACCACTAAATGTGTTTTACCTTCGAGGGTGCGTAAACCCCGCCCTAATTGCTGTAAAAAGAGTATTTTAGAGTCGCTTGGGCGCAACATTAATATGGTATCAATGCTTGGTAAATCAGTCCCCTCGTTAAACAAATCAACGGTAAATAATACTTCAACTTGACGCTGTTCTAATTGTTTTAGTGCATCATTACGGCGTACTTTTGACTGGTTATGTACAGATAGCGCTTTTACACCCGCATTATTAAATGCAGCCGCCATATAATCAGCATGTTTAGTAGATATACAAAAACCTAATGTGCGCTGCTGTTTGTATTGCTGCCACTGTAAAAGTGCGTGGTCTGCCCGTTTTTCGGTTGCAAATTTGTTTTCAAGTGCTGTTGGATCAAATCGGCCATTACGCCACGGAATAGCTTGGTAGTTTACGTTTTCATCCCAAATACCGTAGTAATGAAATGGAACTAACGTTTTTTGGTCTATCCCCTGCGTTAAGTTACGCTCAAATACTAGGTTGTTGTCGCATAACCCTAAAATATCAGCTTGGTCGGTACGCTCTGGTGTAGCTGTTAAACCCAGTAAAAACTTGGGTTCAAAGTAGTTTAAAAGCTGGCGATATACGCGCGCACTTGCATGATGAAATTCGTCAACAATAATGTAATCAAATGCTGTTGGTGCAAACTGCTTTAAGTGATTACTTCGGCCAATGGTTTGAATAGAGGCAAATAAACACTCAGCGTTTTTGTCTCGCTGTTTACCGTTATAAAACCCAGTAGATAGAGTAAGTAATTCAGAAAAAGTACGCTGTGCTTGCAAAAGTATTTCTTCGCGATGCGCTACAAATAAAACGCGTTTAGCTTTGAATTGTTTTACATCAAATGCACTTAACCATGTTTTACCCATGCCCGTTGCTAATACCACTAAACCACGTTTAAAACCCTCTGTACGGGTTTGCGCTAGGGCATTAAGCGCTTCAATTTGAGCTGGCCTTGGTGTTTTAGCTTCATTCTTTTCAATAACTTGCTCAGCTGTATCAGCGTGGTTTACCGATACAAACTGCTGTGTTTTACGCCTAGTAATGTAGCTATTTATCCATTCATGGCTTAAATGGGTAACAAATTCGTGATTAAAAATATTTTCAAAAGCTGTGCGAATACTTAAAAACTGCTTTGCTGCTTGGCTTGTTTTTGGTTGTGTATAATCGTGTCTAAAATTCCACTCATGACCTTTGGTTAATGCGCTGGCACTAATATTACTTGAGCCAATAAAGGCACAGCCATCAGTAATCTCTTTTTGGTCGTTTGTTTTTATAAAAATATACGACTTCATATGAAAACTTTGATTACTGTGCGTTTGGTAAATACGCACATCGGCTCCACGATCTACTAATGCCATAAGTTCTCTCAACGCATTAGGGTGAGTAATATCAAGGTAGTCTGAGGTAAGTAGTTTGAGCGTTGCGCCGCTTTGTAAAGCTTCGCTTAGGGGGTCGAACAACAGTGCTAAGCCACTTGGCTGAATAAATGAAACTGTAATTTCAATCTCAGTGGCATTGTTTATGGCATGTACAAGGTTGGGTAATAACGGATCATTATCACCCGTAATAAGCTGTCGGTTATTATTCTGCAGGTGTTGATGTTCGCTAAAACTATTCACTTATAATTTCGCTTTGCTATGCGTTAACAAGGCATTTAACCATACTTCGCTTTCGCGCCCTGGGCGCTGATCAACACTTTGCCAGTGCTTCATTATGCTCAATTGCGTGTGCTGATTGATTAAATCACTTAATAATTGCTCGGTTAAATCGGTAAATTCACGACCATTATGCACACGTTCTGTATCGCCATATTTAAACGATATATACAAAACGCCATTCGGTTTAAGCGCATTTTGTAGGTTTAAAAACACCTGCGGTAACTCAGCCTTTGGAACGTGCAATAAACTAGCGCAGCACCAAATCCCGTCGTATTGATTTACACTATTTAGCTCTTGGAATGTTTTAACCGCCACAGGTTGCTGTAAGTAACTGCTTGCCAACTCTGCCAGCTCTGGGCTTGCATCAAACGCACTTACAGTGAAACCCTGCGCTTTAAAAAATGCGGCATCGCGCGCACTGCCACAACCGGCATCTAAAATACTCCCGCGTTGTGCAACGTGCGGTAAAAACTCAGCATAAAGCGCCGACATATCAACGTTAAGTGTTGAGTCGCTAAAAGCTTTGGCGTTTTGGTTGTAATAAGTAAGTGTGGTGTTTGACACGAGACTCACCGCTCCTTGGCTAATCGTTTAACAGCTAAGGCGCTGTTAATACTGCATTCATTATTTGTTTAATCTACAGGAACAAGCGCATTAAATATAGGCTTAATAAGTAGAAATTTTTAAATTAATACGCCGTTGTTATTAAGCACTGATGCTGAGTGATACATACGCAGTATAAAATTTAAAATGCAATACAAACGCCCTTATCTGTGTTCCTCTAGTGTGTTGTCAGATTCCAAGGGCGCTTGCAATCCTTAGTAACGAGATATTAAGCCGCCTCTCATTAAAAATCTCTGCTCTAAAACACCAACAAACAAATTACCAATAACTTTTAAATCATCACTTTTATTTGCAAACAAGCCAAATACCGCTAAAATAATCATTAACACCTTAATGACCGAGTAGGCACTCATTAATGAGATCGGAACAAGCTTTAAAAATGGCGCAGCGATTAGGGGATTTAATACGCCAGCACCGCACTTTGCATTACACGCAAAGCACCTTTGCAAAAATGATTGGTGTGTCGCGCTCTACTGTGCAAAAACTTGAGCAAGGCGAGACAGTTAAAAGCGATATTTTATTTGAAGCTTTAGTCGTGTTGCAATTACAAGGATCGCTCCTTGATGAAATTAATGAATTAGCCGCCGATGTAGGTGGCTACAATGCACGGCAACGTAAAACCAATAAAGCGCAGGTTATTAACGATGACTTCTGAATGTTATGTGTTTATTGACGGGTTTGAAATTTATTATTTCAAGTATGGCGCTTTACGAACACAAGCGACATTGATGCTGCACGCTTAACAAGCGTGATTTCTACTATTGAATAAAAAACTCAAAAAGCGGTTATGCACTTCAAAATTGAATCTGCGTTATGTTTAGCGCGATATAAATCACGCTAAACGTTTTTTGTTACTTTTTTCTTAGCCAAAAAAGACTCGCAGGCACCGAAATCCACGCCTGCTTACCTAACGAATCAAGGTAAACAGCTACTTCTTCTTTACTGCCTGGGCTGAAATATGACGGCTGTTGTTCTTTTAGTTTTTCTTGTCCGGTGAGTATTTTGCTAAAGTGTTTATTTTGCTGCTGGAGCATTTTTTTGTATTCGTTAGCGGGTTTTGAATCACCATGCATTACAAAAGCACTTAGCGCACGGCTTGCTGTTGTGTGTAGTTCTTGAAAATCAAAGTCGGCCAATAGCGCTTCTAACTTTTCCCATTGTTTATTAATAATTAGGCAGTTCATTAATAAAAAGCGGTTTGCTTGATTGTCGTTTGGGTTTAGCTTTAATAACTCTTCGAGTTCTGATTGCGCTTTTTGGGTATAACCATGCAGTGCGTGTATTTTTGCTCGATGCGCGCGAAGCATCATATAAGGTCGGGTTTCGTGCAAACCCCAAAAGTACCCGGTGTTGTCTTTAATAAACTGCTTTGTTATGAGCCCACTTTCCATTATTTCTAAAAGCATTTGCATTGGCTCAAGTGCTTTTAGCTCGGTATCGGCAAGTACTAGTTCAAGTAGTTCATCAAATTCATCTAATTCATTTGGCTCTTCGTCTAAAAAGTGGTTGTTAAATTCGGCTTCGTTTTCATCAAATACTGCTCGCTCGTTACTAAATCGAAGTTCAAAAATAGCGTCGGCCATAAAATAAACATAATTACGTTTATATTCTTGGGCGTTGTATTGGGCAAATTCACCAAACTCTTTTGCGGCGATTTTGGGGCTTGTAAATGCTTTTAACACTGTAGTAAAGCTGTTTATAGAACGTTTTTGCTCTGTATTGAGCATGCGTTTATTTATATTTTTAAGCGCCTGTAAAACCCCTTTACAGTAATTTGGTAGGGGCATATTCGGCTTTAGTGACTCACGGTAGTCTTGTTTAGATAGGCTGCATTTTGCTGGCATTTTTAATTCGTTTTGAATTATTTTATCCATGCTTTGGTTATACAGAGCCATTAAGCTTTCGAGGTATTTTAGCTCAGTCTCGTTTTGAATATTAAACTCTCCAAATAGATCTGGGTGCCACTCACTGGGAACAAGTAGTTGAGGTAATACACCTAATCCCATTAAGTAGCCTTGGATAAAGTAATAATCTGGTTTTTTAGTGCTTAATTCACTGAGTTTTATAACATCACTGCGTATTTTGGCTGGTGACATAACGTGCCCTGCTATGTATAAATTTATTATTAGTGTACCCATAGATAAAGCTACCAACAACGCTAGTTTAGTTGTTTTATCCTAAAAATGAATTTTTAACGGAATATTTACAAATTTAACAAGCCCGCGCCGCTAAAATACAAAAGCTGGTTTATACTGTTGTAATAATAAGCAAAAATAATAACTATGAGGCGCAATGAATAAATTAATTACTGTATTTTTATGTTTGCTGTTTACGGCTCCGTTTAATGTGTTTGCTTGTGAGAGAACCTTTAGCGTGGCATCGCACGATGCTTTTTGGCCACCTTATGTAATGGGTATTAACGGTAAACTGCAAGGCTCGGAGGTTGATGCGCTTAACATTATATTTGCTGACTCCCCTTTTTGTTTTGAAGTTAAGTTACTACCAAATTCTAAGCGGGCTTTTATTGAGCTTAAATACGGCCGTATTGATTTAGGATGGGCAGCAAGTTATACCGATAAACGCGCTAAATATGTGCACTTTAGTGATACCTACCGAACTGAAGTTATGCGTTTGTACGAAAATACAAACAATCAGCATAACGTTAAAAACCTCGAAGATATTTTTAAACAAGGCCTTACCGTGGGCGCTAACTTTGGAAGCTATTACGGCGAGGAATTTGAGCAATATAAAACTAAATATAAAAAGCAGATTGAATACACTAGTGCAACTAGTAAGCGCTTTGAAATGCTTAATAAACAACGTATTGATTTTGCTATTGAAGACGAGTTAGTGGGGGCTTATTTTGGCAAAAAAGGCTCAAATATAAAATTAGTAACCAATATTGAGTATGTAAACAAGGACGACATTTATTTAATGTTTAGCAAACAAACGGTGTCGGTTACTGAGCTTGCGGTAATTAATGAATATATAAACAAAAATAAAACAGCACTTAAAGCGTTGTTTGAACACTAATTTAAGGAGTGTAATGAAAACTTTATTTTTAGCATTTACTACACTGCTATTTACTCACTTTAATGCCCTTGCGTGTTCAAAAACATTAGTAATGGGCACTAACGAAACTAATTGGCCGCCTTACCTTGTTAAGCAAGGTGATACATTTTTAGGCGCAGAAGTGGATGCTGCAAACGCTATTTTTAAAGATTCAAAATTTTGTATTAAATGGACTTATTTTCCGAGTTTTTCACGTGTTCAAGCTGAGCTTAAAAATGGCCGAGTAGATATGACCTACGCGGCAAGTTATACAGAACAACGCGCTCAATATGCGCATTTTAGCTTGCCTTACCGCGACGAGGTTATGCGGCTTTATAAACATAAAGATACGCCTGATGTAACAAGCTTAGCTGAGCTTTTTAGTAAAAAGTTTACAGCTGGTATTAACCGTGGGAGCTTTTTTGGTAACGAGCTTGAACAGTTAAAAACTAAGTATCCAACACAGGTGGTGCTTACTGCTCAAGCAAATAATCGATTTAGTATGTTAGATAAAAAACGAATTGACTATGTTATTGAAGACTCTGCTGTTGCACAGTACTTTGTAAAAAAACATCCCTCAATTACGCAGGTAAAGTCTATTACACCGATTAACGTTAACAACGTACATTTTATGCTAAGTAAAGAGTCGCTAACTCTTGATGACGTGGCAACCGTTAATCAATTAATTACTAAAAATGCAGCCGCTATAAAGTTAATTTATCAACCTGTGCATTAAAGCATGGGTAATAACTTAGCTCTTTGACTGCAACACTTCTTTAATATTACTGTCGGTGGTGCTTACGCTCCCCTCTGTAAGTAAGCAACACCGCTCACGCTAAAAATAGTGGCTTAAAATCGAGAATTGCCGTTATTTTCGCTTGGTTATAAATTAGCTGCCTTTTATCTTTCATTCGTTGTGGCTGATCTGTATAATTCGCCAGCTAATTTACCCTATTGTCTGGTTCTTGTTTGTGGCGTTTTGCTGCAGCGTACTCCTGTCAGTACTAATCTAGGATTACCCTTTTTGATCTCCACCGCAAATATTACGATGCAGTTTGGCGCAGAGCCGTTGTTTGAAAACATTTCAGCTAAATTTGGTAACGGTAACCGTTACGGTTTAATTGGCGCTAACGGCTGCGGCAAGTCGACTTTCATGAAAATTTTAAGCGGTGCGCTTGTTCCAAGTGCGGGTAATGTATCTATTACTCCAGGGTTGAAATTAGGTAACCTAAGCCAAGACCAGTTTGCTTTTGAGCAATACAGCGTTGTAGACGCGGTAATTATGGGCGACGTGGAGCTTTGGAAAGTAAAGCAAGAGCGCGAACGTATTTACTCGTTACCAGAAATGAGCGAAGACGACGGTATGAAAGTAGCCGATCTTGAAAGCATATTTGCTGAAATGGACGGTTACACGGCAGAGAGCCGCGCTGAAGAAATTTTGCTTGAAGCGGGTATCGATAAAGAATTTCATTACGGGTTAATGGCAAACGTTGCTCCAGGTTGGAAACTACGTGTGCTTTTAGCACAAGCGTTATTTGCAAATCCTGACATTTTGCTACTGGATGAGCCTACCAATAACTTGGACATTCATACAATTACGTGGCTTGCTAACGAGCTTAACAAACGTAAATGTACGATGATTATTATTTCGCATGACCGTCACTTTTTAAACTCGGTATGTACACACATGGCCGACATTGATTACGGCGAGCTGCGTATTTACCCTGGTAACTACGAGAAATTTTTAGATGCTGCGGGCCTACAACGCGAGCAACTTTTAGCTGAAAACGCTAAAAAGAGCGCTGAGATTGACGAGCTACAAGACTTTGTTAACCGTTTTGGTGCTAACGCTTCTAAAGCTAAACAAGCAAGTTCGCGCGCTAAAAAAATGGATAAAATTAAGCTTGATGAAGTTAAATCTTCAAGCCGTATGAGCCCATCACTTTCGTTTGACGAAGGTAAAAAAATGTATCGTCAAGCGCTTGAAGTTAATAAGCTTGGCCATGGTTTTGATGGCGAAACATTATTTACTGGTGGCGACTTACTACTAGAAGCTGGCGCTAAGCTTGCTGTAATTGGCGAAAATGGTGTGGGTAAAACTACATTTTTACGCTGTTTAGTAGACGAGCTTAAAAGTAATGAAGGCGAAATTAAATGGTCTGAAAATGCGACCTTTGGTTATTGCCCGCAAGACAGCACTAAAGATTTTGAAAACGATTTAACGTTGTTTGATTGGATGTCGCAATGGCGTACAGCTAAGCACAACGATTTAATGGTTCGTGGCATGTTAGGCCGTTTGTTGTTTACAGCAGACGATTCAAACAAAAAAGCGCGTAACTGTTCTGGTGGTGAAAAAAACCGCCTGTTATTTGGTAAGTTAATGATGCAAGACGTTAATGTGCTTGTTATGGACGAACCAACTAACCACATGGATATGGAAGCCATTGAAGCGCTTAACAATGCGCTTAAAGACTTTGAAGGTACGCTTATTTTTGTAAGCCATGACCGCGAGTTTGTATCGTCATTAGCTACGCGTATCATTGATATTAAAGATAAAAAAGTAATCGACTTCCAAGGTACGTTTGACGAATACCTAGCAAGTTGTGAAGAGAAAAAAGCGTAAACTTTTTCTTATTGCTTATAAAGCGGTGCTAAATTTAGCGCCGTTTTTTTATGTGTGGTGAAAGTTAAATTTTTAGAGGCCATAACCCCTGTAGACGCGCAGCTTGCTGGCGTTTAAAAGCAACGCTTTTACAATAGGTGGTTGAGTAATTAGAAGCTGCGCTTCTCGCGTGAGCAAGCTCTACGCCTACAACAAAATTTAACACTGCGGTTTGATTTAACTTGTAGACGCGCAGCTTGCTAGCGTTTAAAAGCAACGCTTTTACAATAGGTGGTTGAGTAATTAGAAGCTGCGCTTCTCGCGTGAGCAAGCTCTACGC
>NZ_JBEOOL010000027.1:0-60112 GCF_040309225.1 Pseudoalteromonas sp. GW168-MNA-CIBAN-0100
CGCTTTAGCGTCTCAAGGGATGCGAATAATACACCCTTTATTTTTCGAGTCAACACTTAGTTTTAAACTTTCTTTTTAGATAATTTAAAACCGAAGTTTTATTTAACTCTCTGAGTAGTTCGTGCCTCGCTATGCGTTGGCGTTTCCTGTCTCAGTGGGGTCGCATTATAGGGAGATTCGAGCGGGGGTCAATGTTTTATTTCAGCTTTTTGACAATTAAATGAATTTAGTATGAAAGCTATACAAATAAAGGGCTACAGGATGCTTTTAGTTTAAAAAACACTCATAATTTATGTATCAATTGATGATGTATTAGTAAGGTTTAAACTAAGCTGTATGTTAAACAAACAACACACAGCTTTATTTAAAATTAAAGATTTATTTAGATGCTATTTCCCATACGGCAATAGAGCCTGATATTTCATTTCCAACAATTAAGAGTGGATTTCCTGTTGCACTTTGCTCTGCTGAAACGAATACCATTCCTTCAGGTGCCAAATCGCCTGTAATATTCGCTCCTTTAATTAAGCCTCTATTATAGAAGTAGTCTTCAAATTGCACATTGTATGGATTAGTAATGTCGTAAGCCATAATACCGCCCATACGTTCTAATCCAACAAAAGCAAATGTACGATCGTCAATTTTACCAATAGTCAGCGCTTCAGGCTCTGCGCCTTTATCATCTGAACGTGAGTCACCTTTGTTTTCATCTTCATTATTATTAAATGATTCACCATGCACAGATGCTGTTATACGTGCTATATCGTCACCTGAATCAAAAACCACCAGCCCATTGCTATCCCAAATAGTAAAAGAACGTGCGCCATAGCCGTAAAGCGATTCGTATTGTCCGTCGTTATTGGTATCGCCTTTTATTGTTGTTACTTTTAAGCGACCAATATCATCATCGTCATTATTTAAGTAATCAAAATTAGCAGCAAGCGTTAAGTCTTCAACGCGGCTTTCATCTATATAAGCTAAGCAGCCATCGTCTTTATCGTAATCAAGTCCGCCCTTTGCTGTGCAGTCTGCTTCATCAGCTGTATCAAAAAAGTATTCTCTTGCGTCACCTTCGTTGGCAGTAGCTATAAAGTTAGCGCCTTTCCAACTAAAGCTTGAGATAGTATCGGGCTGGTACATACCATAGAGCCCTGGGTATGATTTAAAATTAACGCCGCCATCTTTATCTGAGGCATCAAGTTGTAAGCTTGACCAATCTTTAAAGCCTAAGCCCTTTAGCTCAAAGCTGTTGTCTTGTAGGTTAACTATTGCAAGTGCATTGTTTTCTTGAATAGATACATAAGCATATTTGTTATCTTTAGAAATGCTAACGTACTCGGGCTCTAAATCCATAGCTACTGTGGTATTTATTAGATTACCGTTAATAGTACGACCATTTGGGTTTGCAAAAACGACCCCTTGCGCTTCTAGTTCGGTTTGTTTGTTGTTATAGGCTTTAAAATCAATATTTATTGCTGTATCGGCTATTACATTATTTGTTATATCGATAATACTAATAGAACCTTCAGGATCTACGCTGTAGTCGCCACTTGGTTCACCTTCGTTAGCAACCACTGCCTTTGCGCCATCATGGGTGAACGTCACCATGTCTGGTAAAAATCCGACTGTAACATTTTTAATAAATACAGGTGAGTCGCCGCTAATATCGTAAAAAGCAATTTGACCTGTATCACCCGTGCTTTCAGCAGCCATTGCCACTGCAAGTAGATTGTTATTTTCATCAATAGCAATGCTGTTTGCATCGCCTTGGGTATGCTCGTTTAAAGGCAACGTAATAACGGATGTTAAATTTGTGCCGTTTATAACCCCTTCGTTATCTTTAACGAGTGCGGCAGTATCAAAGGTGTCGGCGGGTAAAATATTAACAACAGCGTCATCACCTGAACTGTTAATAGCGTAAATCCATTTTTTAGATGCTTGATATGCAACTATTTCAGCTGCACCTTCTGGGCTTTGTGCATTTAATACACCTCTACCCACAAGGTTAATATTTAATGCTGAATTGGCATTTATACCATTTAACCCATTAGTCCCACCTGTGCCTTGTTCTCCCTGTAATCCTTGAGAGCCGTTTTGGCCATCGTCACCATCAAGTGAGCAACCAGTAAGAACAGATATAAGTGACAGCGCAATAATTGATTTTTTAAACATGTGATTTTCCTTAGTATTGTATTTGCTAAATATCAACACACAGGCATGACAAGATTATGGCAATTTTAATACAGCCCCTTAGCCTAAGTAATTAGCTTATACGCTAGCGGAGTTATTAGAATTAAAGCGGCCGTATAGCCAATCGTTTTTACAGTCGGGGAATAATTTCGTTTAATTGCAACCCCTAGCAAAGGTCTAAGTACATCAGTACGTGTAATACCCCATGTAATAACACCGCAAAAAGACCAAGTCCCTGTAATAATGATGAATGGCTCAGCAACAGGCCCTAAACTTAAAGGCTGTAGTAAAAAACACAAAACAATCAAAATGCTTTGATGCAATAAATAAAAGGGAAACACCCATACATTGAGCTGTTTTAAATAGTAAGTATTAAAATTTAAAAATCGACGAGCGAGCGCAAGTACAAAAAATACACCTACAACACGTTGAATATTGTAGCTACCGATTAAAATAAAATGAGGAAGAGTAAACACCTTCTGATAACTTAATATTATAAGTACAAACAAAACCGCAAAACTCAAAGCCAGTAATACCAAGTTTTTATTTAAGCAGTTCCAAAAGTAAGTGTTTTTAGCAAGTATGTATCCTGAGAGTAGCAGTATTAAGCCGTTAGTCTCTCTGATTGAATCGCCAGTTAAGTAATGGCTTGTAAATAGTGTGGCAATAATGAGCAAGGTAATTAAAAACCCAAATGACATACCCCCTTTAACAAATGTTTTTAAAGGCGCAATAAAGGGCAAGCGTGCAAAAAGAGTTAAAACAATAATGATCAGCATAAATTGCCACAACGAGCGCAAATACCATAAGTGATTTACATCCACATTCGGCCACACTCCAGACTGATAATTAATAAAAAGCGTATTGTTCGTCTCTATAAAAGCTAAATAAAATTGCCAATAGCTAATATCAATAACACCTTGCTGTGACATTTCTGCAAACAGCTGTAAAGGCACTATTAGCCATAACCCCACCAGCAAGGGTAATAGTAAAAAAATAGAGCGGTATAAGGTGAAATGTAACCAAGACTTAAAGCTGCTTACTTTATCAATCATAAAACGCAGTGCTACGCCCGATATAAACCAAATGAGCAACATGCGCCAAGGTGAAAACACCAACATTAAATATTCAACATACTGTGATGTATAATTACTCTTAAAATGAAACCCCCAGTTTTCGCTATACAACATGCCAATGTGATAAAAAATTAGCGACGCAAATGCGATTACCCTAAGCCAATCAAGATAATATTTACGCGAATTAACTAATGAAGGTTGTTGTACTTGAGTGCTCATGCTTTTACTACTTTATGTATGCTATGCGCTATTCATACCTAAAGCTCTCGCTAAAACTATCTATAAGTGCTTATATTACAAGCAATAGTGATAAAAGGTGGTATACAGGGATAAGCGTGCCACATCAGCAATAAGCATACATTTATGAACCTACAGCACTTTCAACGTTTTCAAAGCATTTACGCATCAGTATTACTGTGTGCTTACGTATTAATTAATAATACAGTAAATGCTACAACCCAAATAATGGAAGCCCAAAGAGAAGGGGCTTTAACTTTTTTAATGTGGGAGCCATTTGTTTGGGAGTATTCAAGTGCCTTGAGTACTTTGCTTATATTCCCTATTTTAATTTTGTTTTTAAGACACTTATCTTTTAATTGGCAAAATATTACGGTCTCATTAGGTATGTACTTTGGTGTCTCTATTATATTTAGCGTGTTACACGTTGGTATTATGGTAGGGGTTCGTAAATTCATATATTTGTTGAATGATGGGTCTTACAACTTTGGACTTAGCTGGTTTGAGCTTATTTATGAATACCAGAAAGACGCTATAAGCTTTGTGTTTTTCATCGTACTTATCAAAGTATATCAATATGTGGTGCAGCAGTTACTAGGTGAAGCCTCTTCAATTGAAGAAAATGAGCAGCAAACAACATCGACCATAAACCGCCTATTAGTTAAAAAGCTCGGAAAAGAATTCATTATAAAAATAGAGGATGTTGATTGGCTTGAATCGTCGGGTAATTATGTAAACCTACATATAGGCTCACGTATATATCCGTTAAGGGCAACGCTTACAGCATTAAGTAAACAACTTGAAGTGCAGGGGTTTTGTAGAATTCACCGCAGCCATGGCGTAAAACTCGATAAAGTGGAGTCCATTACACCACTACCCAGTGGTGACAGTGAAATAAAACTAACAACAGGTAAAGTACTTAACTTGTCTAGACGCTATAAAGAGCAATTTAAACTTCAGCTAAAATAAAAAAGGCTACCTAAGTAGCCTCTATTGTTATTTTTTAACTGGGCGTTTCCAACCCGTTAAATTACGCTGTTTAGAGCGTGCTATTGCTAATTGGTCATCTTCAACGGTACTGGTGATCACAGAGCCTGCACCAATTGTTGCAGTTGCACCTATATTTACTGGGGCAACTAGTGATGAATTAGAACCAATAAAGGCATTATCGCCAATAATAGTTTTTGCTTTGTTAACACCATCGTAGTTACAGGTAATAGTGCCAGCGCCAATATTCACTTTTTCGCCAATTTCAGCATCACCTAAATAACTTAAGTGGTTGGCTTTAGAGCCTTTACCTAGACGGGTTTTTTTCATCTCAACAAAGTTACCAATGTGTGAGTCTTCTTCCATTACAGCGCCTGGGCGAAGGCGAGCATAAGGACCAAGCGTACACTTATCTGCAACTGTGGCATCTTCAATCAGTGTATTAGCTTTAATGATAACGTTATCGCCAATGCTACAATTTTTAAGGACACAGTTAGGACCTATTTGTACATTATTACCAAGAGTGACTGTGCCTTCAAAAATAACGTTTACGTCGATAAGTACATCTTCAGCGGTGGTAACTGTTCCTCGCACATCAATACGCGCAGGGTCAGCAAGTGTTGCGCCATTTAACATTAACTCTTCTGCTTGCCATGCTTGGTAAGCGCGCTCTAAGCCTGCAAGTTGTACGCGGTTATTTGCGCCCTCAACTTCCATTGCATGGTCTGGCTGAGCTGAAGTGATTTCTACGCCTTCACTGTGAGCCATTGCAACGATATCTGTTAAGTAGTACTCGCCTTGTGCATTATTGTTAGATAAGTTACCTAACCATGTTTTTAATAGCTTACCGTTAACAGCCATAATGCCTGTATTTACTTCGTTAATAAGTAACTGCTCTGGGCTTGAATCTTTTTGCTCAACAATACCGACTAACTTACCTCCGGCACGAAGCATTCGACCATAGCCATTTGGGTTTACCAAATTTACCGTTAATACAGCTAAACCATTTTTAGGTGTTGCGGCTAATAAACGCTCTAGTGTTGATTGTTTTGTTAGTGGTACATCACCGTATAAAATTAATACCGTGTCTTCATCATTAACATGAGAGTTGGCTTGCGCTACTGCATGGCCAGTACCAAGCTGTTCAGCTTGAAGTACCCAATTTACATTGTTATCGGCAAGTTGTTGTTGTAATAGTTCGCCGCCGTGTCCGTAAACTAGGTTTGTAGTCGTTGCACCTAATGCCATCGCATTATCAATAACGTGCTGTACCATTGGTTTACCTGCAACTTTGTGCAAAACTTTAGGTAGAGCAGAGCGCATACGAGTACCTTTACCCGCAGCAAGAATAATAGTTGTTAGAGCCATTAAAACAATTTCCTTTTTTCGTTGTTTTAGCTAAATAAGTCTTATGTTTGATCAGAAGATTACGTAAATCACTTCTTGTGCAGATACTCAGTAGGTTAGTTTATTAGTACTGAATCTTGACTGAAAAAACACACTTAATTGGATGGCGTTATTGTAGCGATGATTCCTGCAGGATATAAGTGTAAAAGTGTAAAAGTGTAGATAATAATCGGACTAAGGTATTTAGTGTAAATACAAAAGTAACAGGCACAAAAAAGCCCACTTAAAGTGGGCTTTTTACAAACCGGATAGGCTTACTTGTGACGTAATTGCTGAATTACGCGTAACTGAGCAACTGCTTCTGCCAGTCGCGTAGCCGCTTGCTGATAATCAAACTCAACAGCTGACGAATTCGCCATATGTTCTTCAGCTTCACGTTTAGCTTTTTGTACAGAATCTTCATCTAAATCTTCACCACGAACCGCAGTATCTGCAAGAATCGTGATGTGATTTGGTTGAACTTCTAATGTACCGCCAGCAACATATATCACATCTTCGTGACCAAATTGCTTAACTAAACGTACCATACCAGGTTTAAGGGCAGTTAGTAGTGGAGCATGGCCTAGGTTTACACCCAGCTCGCCTTCACTACCAGATACTTGAATCGATTCAACAAGACCAGAGAACAAACTCTGCTCAGCGCTTACTACGTCAAGATGTACAGTCATAGCTGTCATACTACCCTCCTAGTTACATGCCTTTGGCTTTTTCTTGAGCTTCTTCGATAGAGCCAACCATGTAGAACGCTTGCTCTGGCATATCATCAAATTCACCGTTTAAGATGCCTTTAAAGCCAGAAATTGTATCTTTTAGTGATACGTACTTACCAGACGCGCCTGTAAACACCTCTGCCACGAAGAATGGCTGAGATAGGAAACGTTGGATTTTACGTGCACGAGATACAAGTTGCTTATCTTCGTCAGAAAGCTCGTCCATACCTAGGATTGCAATGATGTCTTTAAGTTCTTTATAACGCTGAAGAACTGTTTGAACGCCACGTGCTGTATCGTAGTGCTCTTGACCAATTACTTGTGGGTCAAGTTGACGTGAAGACGAATCAAGAGGGTCTACCGCTGGGTAGATACCAAGTGACGCGATATCACGTGAAAGTACTACTGTTGCGTCTAAGTGAGCAAAGGTAGTTGCTGGAGATGGATCCGTTAAATCATCCGCAGGTACGTATACCGCTTGGATTGATGTAATTGAACCCGTCTTAGTAGAAGCGATACGCTCTTGAAGCACACCCATTTCTTCAGCAAGTGTAGGCTGGTAACCTACCGCTGATGGCATACGACCAAGTAGTGCAGATACTTCTGTACCAGCAAGTGTATAACGGTAGATGTTATCTACGAAGAAAAGTACATCGCGACCTTCGTCACGGAACTTTTCAGCCATAGTAAGACCTGTTAACGCTACGCGTAAACGGTTACCTGGAGGCTCGTTCATCTGACCGTATACAAGCGATACTTTATCAAGTACGTTTGAATCGTTCATCTCATGGTAGAAATCGTTACCCTCACGTGTACGCTCACCAACACCTGCGAATACTGAGTAGCCGCTGTGCTCGATTGCGATGTTACGGATAAGTTCCATCATGTTTACAGTTTTACCAACACCGGCACCACCGAATAAACCAACTTTACCACCTTTAGCAAACGGACATACAAGGTCGATAACCTTGATACCAGTTTCTAAAAGCTCAACTGAACTTGATTGCTCTTCGTATGAAGGTGCTGCACGGTGAATAGACATACGGTCTTCTTCGCCGATTGGACCCGCTTCATCGATTGGCTCACCAAGTACGTTCATGATACGACCAAGTGTTGCTTTACCAACTGGAACTTGAATCGATTCACCTGTATTCATAACTAAAGCACTACGACGTAAACCATCAGTAGTACCCATAGCGATAGTACGCACTACACCGCCACCTAGCTGCTGTTGAACTTCTAGAGTCAAACCAGCTAAATCGCCATCTGTTACTCTTAGTGCGTGGTATACCGCTGGCACGCTATCTTGTGGAAATTCAATATCCACAACGGCGCCGATAATTTGGACGACCTTACCTAAACTCATGTCTATTCCTCTCGTTAATCTTTACCCGAAGCATTAAACTGCTGCTGAGCCAGAACAAATCTCACTAATTTCTTGTGTGATTGCTGCTTGGCGAGCCTTGTTATAAACAAGCTGTAGCTCGTCCATAAGGTCACCTGCGTTATCAGTTGCAGCTTTCATTGCAACCATACGAGCAGCCTGTTCAGAGGCAGCATTTTCTACCACACCTTGGTATGCTTGAGACTCAATAAAGCGTACTAACAAAGACTCTAAAATAGCCTCTGGATTTGGCTCGTATAAGTAATCCCATGTGTGAGCAGATACTTCTTCTTCAGCTTTTGGCAAAGGGAGTAACTGATCTATAATTGGCTCTTGCCTCATGGTATTAACGAATTTGTTATATACCAAGAATAAACGGTCTATTTTGCCTTCAGAAAATGCATCAAGCATAACTTTTACAGGACCAATAACGTCTTGTACTGAAGGTTTATCTCCTAGGCCCGCTTTTTTAGCGAGTAGTTGACCACCAAAACGTTGAAAGAAGCCAGCTGCTTTACTACCTAAAGTAGCAAATTCAGCATCAACACCTTTTTCTTTCCACGCTTTAACATCAAGTGCAACTTTCTTAAACTCGTTTGAGTTTAGACCGCCACACAGACCACGGTCTGTAGAGATAACAATATAACCAACTCGTTTCACTTCACGATCTTTTAAGAACGGGTGAGTAAAATCAAGATTTGCTTGAGCAACACGACCAATTACTTCACGTAATTTGTCAGCGTATGGACGGCTTGAAGCAACGCGTTCTTGCGCCCTTTTCATTTTAGACGCAGCAACCATTTCCATTGCGCTAGTGATCTTTTGAGTATTTTTAATACTCCCGATCTTGCTTTTAATCTCTTTTCCGCTGGCCATGACTCTCTCTCCGAATCAAGGTGTGCTTTAGTTTCCTAAAGCGCACCATTAATAACTAAATTACCAAGTTTGCGTAGACTTGAACTTCGTTAGAAGTTCTTTAAGCTGCGCTTCGATCTCGGCATTCAAGTTACCAGTTTCATTGATTTGAGCCACAAGCTCTGCGTATGTGCTACTTGCATAAGAAAGTAAAGCAGCTTCAAAGTCACCGATTTTCGCGATTTCGATATCTTGAAGGAAGCCTTTTTCAGCAGCAAATAACGACAAAGACATATCAGCAACAGACATTGGCGCGTACTGTTTCTGCTTCATTAGCTCTGTTACACGCTCACCATGCTCAAGTTGAGCACGAGTTGCATCGTCAAGGTCAGACGCGAACTGCGAGAACGCAGCTAGTTCACGGTACTGAGCTAGGGCTAGACGAATACCGCCACCTAGTTTCTTAACGATTTTAGTTTGTGCAGCACCACCAACACGCGATACCGAAATACCAGCATTTACTGCCGGACGGATACCTGAGTTGAATAAGTCAGTTTCTAAGAAGATCTGACCATCGGTGATAGAGATAACGTTAGTCGGTACGAACGCAGAAACGTCGCCGCCTTGAGTTTCAATGATTGGCAATGCCGTCAATGAACCAGTTTTACCTTTCACTTCACCATTAGTGAACTTTTCAACGTAATCTGCGTTTACACGCGATGCACGTTCTAAAAGACGAGAGTGAAGATAGAATACGTCACCTGGGTATGCTTCACGGCCTGGTGGACGCTTAAGTAGTAATGAAATTTGACGATAAGCAACTGCTTGCTTAGACAAATCATCATATACGATTAATGCGTTTTCACCACGGTCACGGAAGTATTCACCCATAGTACAGCCCGCGAACGGTGCTAAGTACTGAAGTGCCGCAGATTCAGAAGCAGATGCAACAACTACGATAGTATTTGCTAGTGCACCATGCTCTTCTAATTTACGAACTACGTTTGCAATAGTAGACGCTTTTTGACCAATCGCAACGTACACACACTTAACGCCTGTGTCTTTTTGATTGATGATTGCATCGATTGCTAGAGCAGTTTTACCTGTTTGGCGGTCACCTATGATAAGTTCACGTTGACCACGACCAACTGGAATCATCGCATCAATAGATTTATAACCAGTTTGAACTGGCTCATCTACAGATTTACGCTCGATTACACCTGGTGCAATTTTTTCTACAGGTTCAAACCCGTCATTATCTAGAGCGCCTTTACCATCGATTGGAGCACCTAGTGTGTTTACAACACGACCAAGTAGACCAGGACCAACAGGAACTTCTAAAATACGACCAGTTGTATATACTTTTACGCCTTCAGTAAGGTCAGCGTACGGACCCATTACTACTGCACCAATTGAGTCGCGCTCAAGGTTTAGTGCGATAGCATAACGGCTGCCAGGAAGCTCAATCATTTCACCTTGCATACAGTCAGCAAGACCGTGGATGCGGATGATACCGTCAGTAACAGATACAATAGTACCTTCGTTACGAGCTTCACTTACAACTTCGAACTTCTCAATACGTTGTTTGATCAGATCTGAAATTTCAGTGGAATTAAGTTGCATGCTCTTTTTCCCAATTACGATTGTAGTGTTGTAGCTAAGCGGTTTAATTTACCGCGAATAGTACCGTCGATTACAGTGTCGCCAGACCTAATAATAAGTCCACCAACCACTGACGCGTCTTCACTACAATTCAGCTTAACTTTGCGTGCGAAACGTTTTTCAAGTGCCGCTACCAATGACTCTTGTTGCGCAGCAACAAGAGGAGTTGCAGAAATCACATCTACTTCGATTTCTTTATCGTATTCTGCTTTAAATTCAGCAAATAACTGTGCAACTTCAGGTAGAGCTGTCAAACGTCCATTTTCAGCCATCACCTTAACTAGGTTCTGACCTTGTTCGTTGAGCTGCTCAGCACAAAGTTGAATAAATAATTCAGCTTGTGCAGTAGCTGTAGGCATACTCGCTAAAACAGACGATGCTTGCTCATTGCTGGCTACATGGCCTGCAAAGAACAACATATCATTCCAGCTTTCTAGAGTGCCTTTCTCAACGGCAAGTTCAAAAGCCGCTTTAGCGTATGGGCGAGCGATAGTAGTCAAATTAGACATGCTCATACCCTCCTAATTACAGCTCAGCGACAAGTTTTTCAACGATGTCACTATGTGCGGCTTGATTAATTTCACGCTCTAAAATACGTTCTGCGCCAATCACTGCCAGAGTTGCTACTTGCTTACGTAGTTCTTCTGTTATGCGATTACGTTCAGACTCAACTTCAGAGTGCCCTTGAGCAATGATACTTTCACGCTCTTGTTGACCACGAAGTGTTTCTTCGTCAACAATTAGCACTGCACGCTTTTTAGCTTGATCAATGATATCAGCCGCTTGAGCTTTTGCATCTTTAAGCTGTTCAGCAGCTTTCTTTTGCGCAAGTTCTAAGTCTTTTTCGGCTCTATCAGAGGCAGCTAAACCATCTTCGATTTTTTTCTGGCGAGCTTCAATTGCACCGTTTAGTGGTGGCCATACGTATTTCATACAAAATAATACGAACACCGTAAACGCAATCAATTCACCGATAAGAGTGGCGTTTAAATTCACAACCGCTCCTCCTTAAATAGTAAGCTGTTCAAAGAATAAAATTAAAGTACGAACAACAATACCATAGCGATACCAACACCAATCATTGCTACAGCATCGATTAGACCAGCAAGAATAAACATCTTAACTTGTAGCGAAGGTGCAAGCTCAGGTTGACGCGCACATGCTTCAAGGAATTTACCGCCCATGTTACCAAAACCGATTGCTGTGCCGATTGCACCAAAACCGATTAGTAAAGCTACTGCGATGTATTTTAAGCCTGTTAATAATTCTAAAGCTTCCATTTATTTCTCCAAAGTTTCAATTGTAAAGTTAAAAGTAAAAGTAAAATTGTAAATCTAAAAATTAGTGATTATCTGAACTTGCCATGCTTAGGTATACAATCGTAAGCATCATGAATAAGAATGCTTGTAATGTAATAACTAGAATATGGAATACAGCCCAAACAAAGTGCAACGGTAGTTGCATAAAACCGATAGCGCCGATCAAGATGAAAATCAACTCACCAGCATATAAGTTACCAAACAAACGTAGTGCTAATGAAAACGGTTTAGAAACGAGTGCAATCAGTTCAAGTAATAAGTTAAATGGTATCAAAATAATTTGAACAAACATGTTATTTGAGCTGAACGGATGAAGCGTTAACTCTTTAATAAACCCGCCAATACCTTTTATTTTGATTGAAAAGCCAACCATTAGTATAAATACACCCAGCGCTAGCGCTGAAGTCATATTAATATCGGTAGTAGGTACAATTTTCATGTACACATCGTGTGAATCCATACCAAATGCAGTCTCACCAACGAAACCTGCAAGTGCTGGAATGAAATCAACTGGTATTAAATCCATTAAGTTCATTAAGAACACCCAAACGAAAATCGTTAAGGCTAATGGTGCAATAAGCTTGCTTTTACCATGGAAAGTATCGCGTACGTTGTCACCAACGAATTCTACGATTATTTCAATAAAACACTGAAATTTCCCAGGTACACCTAGTGTTGATTTTTTAGCGGCACTACGAAAGATCCATAAAAATATAAGACCTAAACCGATAGACCATGCAAGGGTATCTATATGCCATGTCCAGAATCCACTGTCCGTACATGCTTTATTGAAGGCGAGACCTGTATCGGTCGAACACATCTTAGCATTGGTCAAATGGTGCTGGATATGGCCAGATAGAGTAACTTCTTCTGCTGCCATGTTATATCCCAAAAGTTAATGTTTAAAAAAAACGGGTGCGAACAATCCAGTAAAGAGCGCCAGTATATAAGTACTAAAAAAGGGTAATAAAATTACCGGAAAATGCTTCAGTACTAGCGCAAACAATACAATTGTTAGCATAAACTTTAATCCGTTGCCGCGTTTCAACGAGGCATACGCTTGATTTGCTCGACTTGCACCCATATATCTGAATGCATAAAGTGCAAATACAAAGTGCGGAAGTACTGCTACAGCTCCACCAGCGAGTGATGAAAGCGAGGCATTGACTCCCGAACTAAAAAAAATAATTACAGCAGCAACTAATGCTACAACACCCTGAAGGCAAATTAACTTTAATACGGCAAGTCGATATGGACTCGCTAACTTATCAGTCACGTTTAGTTAACCTTTATTGCGTTCTAATTGTTAGGGTGTGAAAACTGGCGAAATTATACTTAATCCTGCCAGTTTTGCAACTTGAGTAGATGCTTTGTAACACGAAATAGCTACAAATGTCCCTTTTTAGACATGTAGAAAACTAATGGTGGGTATTGTCGTGATTGATACGATTTAAAATGCCGTCAAGTTCATCTAGGTTAGTATACGAAATAACCAGTTTACCTTTACCTTTTTTATTGTAGTTAATCTCTACTTTAGCACCTAGATTTTCAGCGAGTTGTTGTTCTAACTGCTTAACATCTGGATCTTTTTCGGTTATTTCTTTAGCAGGTAAAGGTTCTAAAATTGAGCGTACGAGCTTTTCAGTTTCTCGAACTGTTAATGCTTTAGCTACAGCTAAACGAGCAGCATCTGACTGCGCTTCACCTTCAAGGGCTAACAGGCAACGAGCATGGCCCATTTCAATATCGCCATGTTCTAACAGAATTTTTACATCACTATTTAAGTTATTTAAACGCAATAAGTTAGTTACAGTCGTACGTGATTTACCCACCGCATCTGCTACTTGCTGATGTGTTAATTCAAATTCTATTAGTAAACGATTAAGTGCAACTGCTTCTTCCATGGCATTTAAATCTTCACGCTGAATATTTTCTATCAGTGCAATCGCAACGGCAGCTTCATCAGGTACATCTTTAATAATACAAGGTACTGTTTCAAGCTTAGCTATTTGCGCTGCGCGCCAACGACGCTCACCCGCTATAATTTCAAAACTATTGTGTGCAATAGGGCGCACAACAATGGGTTGAATAATACCTTGTGAGCGAATAGAACTAGCAAGCTCTTCTAGCGCCTCTTCAGACATGTCTTTACGAGGTTGGTATTTACCAGAGTGTAAAAACTCTATTGGGAGTTTTTGTAATTCACTATTATTAGCTGCGGCATTTTGCACAGCCTCAGAAACGTTTGATGTGTCGTGTTCCTTGCTTGGGCTTGGTGCAGGCTTTGACGAACTTAAAAGTGCATCGAGTCCTCGGCCTAAACCTCGTTTTTTAGCAGACATGTTATTTTTTTACCTCAAAGTTAGGCGACAACGGACGCTGTTTTTTCTTTTCTGCGTAACATTTCACCAGCGAGTGCTAAATACGCTTTAGCGCCACTTGATGCCCGGTCATAGTACATAGCAGGAGTACCAAAACTAGGTGCTTCAGCTAAACGAACATTACGCGGGATCACCGTACGGTATACTTTATCGCCAAAATGTTGTTTTAATTGTTCTGATACATCATTAGCCAAACGGTTACGCGGGTCGTACATAGTACGAAGTATGCCTTCAATTTGTAAGCTAGGATTCACTAACTTAGCAAGTTGCGTAATCGTATCCATTAATGCGGTTAACCCTTCAAGTGCATAATACTCACACTGCATTGGCACTAAAATAGAATCAGCTGCGGCCATTGCATTAACAGTTAACATATTTAGAGAGGGTGGACAGTCGATAAAAATAAATTCGTACTGGTCCTGAATTTTTTCAAGTGCGTTACGTAAACGCACTTCACGGGCAAATAATTCCATCAATTTAACTTCTGCAGCGGTTACATCACCGTTTGCAGCAATCATATGGTATTCGCCAGACGTTTCTTTAATGATAACGTCTTCTATAGGTTTATCTTCAATAAGTAGGTCGTAAATAGTTGGCACGTCGCCATATTTATCTACGCCACTACCCATAGTCGCATTACCTTGCGGATCGAGATCAATTAACAGCACTTTACGTTTCGTTGCAGCCATAGACGCAGCGAGGTTAACAGCGGTTGTAGTTTTACCCACTCCACCTTTTTGATTTGCTAATGCGATGACTTTTGCCACGGTGTCTCTGATCCCTAGTCTTTAGAAAGAATAATTAAATGTCGTTGTGCATCTAAATTAGGTACTTCTAATGCAATTTTTTGCTCAAACTTAACGCCTGCAGGTAGTGACTCTAGCTCTTCGCTAGGGAACACGCCTTTAAGTGCTATAAATTTACCCGAATGATCGATTAAGTGCGAACACCAGTCAACCATATCTTGTAATGAAGCAAAAGCACGACTTAGTACGCCGTCTAATTTAACACTTGGTTGATATTCTTCAACTCTTGACTGAACCGGGGTTACATTATCAAGACCAAGCTCATGTTTAACATGCATTAAAAATCGTACACGTTTACCTAAGCTATCTAATAACACAAAATGTGTATTAGGTAATGCAATTGCTAATACGATACCCGGTAATCCAGGACCCGTTCCAACATCAATATAATGATGACCGGGTAAGTGAGGCGCAACAACTAAGCTATCCATAATATGCTTAATCATCATTTCTTCAGGTAAGCGTACTGAGGTTAAGTTATAAGCCTTATTCCACTTATTCAATAACTCGACGTAACGAACTAGCTGTTGCTGTTGTTTTTCTGTTAGCGCAATATCAGTTTGCGCTAACAATGTAGTTAATTGTTGCTGTAACACTATGTACCCTTACCGTTACGCGGATTTGCGTAATAAGCCTTGCTTCTTCAGATACACTAATAATAGCGAAATCGCCGCTGGGGTGATACCAGAAATACGCGATGCTTGACCAATAGTGTCAGGACGCGACTCAATAAGCTTGGCAACTACCTCATTTGACAAACCAGATACGGTTTTATAATCAAACTCTTTTGGTAAAATTGTTTGCTCATGACGAAGCTGTTTGTTGATCTCATCTTGTTGACGCGCAATATAACCTGCGTACTTAGTATGGATCTCAACTTGTTCAAGTGCCGCTTTATTTGTAAATTCAGATCCTAATCCTTCTATAGCCATAAGATCGTTATAACGAATCTCTGGGCGACGAAGTAATTCTTCTAAACTTGCTTCACGTGTAAGCGGTGTTTTCAGTAATGCATTTACTTGTTCTACAACGGCGTGATCTTTGTGAATCCACGTATCTTTGATGCGTTGCTTCTCTTTTTCGATTACTTCCATTTTTTCGTTAAATGCCTGCCAGCGTTCGTCATTAACCAAACCTAGCTCACGGCCCTTTTCAGTTAAACGAATATCAGCATTATCTTCACGAAGTAATAAACGGTATTCGGCACGACTGGTAAACATACGGTATGGTTCTTTTGTACCCAGTGTTGCTAAGTCGTCGATTAATACACCCACGTAAGCTTCATCACGACGTGGTGTCCAAGAATCTTTGCCTTGCACTTTTAATGCAGCATTCATACCAGCAATTAAGCCTTGTGCCCCAGCTTCTTCATAGCCGGTAGTACCGTTAATTTGACCTGCAAAAAATAAACCTTCAATAAATTTAGTTTCTAAAGATTGTTTTAAATCACGTGGATCAAAGTAATCATATTCAATTGCGTAGCCAGGTCGACAAATATGTGCATTTTCAAAACCTGTAATCGATTGCACGATTTCAAGTTGTACATCAAACGGTAAACTAGTCGAAATACCATTTGGGTATAATTCGTATGATGTTAAACCTTCAGGCTCAACAAATATTTGATGTTTATCTTTATCTGCAAAACGAACAATTTTATCTTCAATTGAAGGGCAGTATCGTGGACCAATACCTTCAATAACACCTGAGTACATAGGTGAGCGATGTAAGTTTTTACGAATAACATCATGTGTTTTTTCGTTTGTGTAAGTTATGTAACACGGTATCTGTTGTGGGTGATCTGATTGTTTACCCATAAACGAAAACACAGGAGTTGGTGTATCACCTGGCTGTGCTTCCATTTTTGTAAAATCAACAGTACGTGCATCAATACGTGGAGGTGTACCCGTTTTTAAACGATCAACTCTAAATGGATGTTCACGTAAGCGATCAGCTAAAGCGATTGAAGGAGGATCGCCTGCACGACCGCCTTTATAATTTTCTAAACCAATATGAATTAAGCCGCCTAAAAAAGTACCCACGGTTAAAACAACACTTGGTGCACTAAAACGTAAACCCATTTGAGTTACTACGCCAGTAACACGATCGTTTTCAACAATAAGATCATCACATGATTGTTGAAAAATCTTAAGGTTATCTTGGTTTTGTAATGTTGTTTGAATAGCCGCTTTGTACAAAGCGCGATCTGCTTGTGCTCGAGTAGCACGAACAGCAGGTCCTTTTGAAGAATTTAGTGTACGAAATTGGATCCCACCTTTATCAATGGCCTGTGCCATTGCACCACCAAGCGCGTCGATCTCTTTTACCAAATGACCTTTGCCAATCCCACCAATTGCTGGGTTGCAAGACATTTGACCAAGGGTATCCATATTGTGAGTCAGTAGCAGGGTATTCATCCCCATACGGGCAGCTGCTAATGCGGCTTCAGTGCCAGCATGTCCACCACCTACTACGATAACGTCAAAATTTTCGTGAAAAATCATTAATGGGATCCTACTTAAATCAAACCGGTAAACTTCAAAAGGGAGCGTATTCTACCTAGAAATTGGCAGAAGATAAATGATTAAACAAAGGGCAAGATCTAAGTATGTGATCTCTAATAATATAAAGGATCTTTTAAAGAGATCTTTTATTACTATTACTACTACTGATCGACTTTTCTGTTGATAAGGTTTAGATCTTCATTTAAAACATGAAATTAGATCAGATCTAAAGGTGTTAATATGATCGGATCATCCAGCAAATAAGCTCTGATCAAAAAGGCACTTTATGCACAGGGTTGAATCAGTTGGATCTTATCCAATGGATAAGCATGCTTTAAAACGCAGTTTATTCAATCTTTATCCACAAAACCTATTAAATTATTAGTAAATTGTGGGTAACTTTATATATAACTTTTTACTTGATCTATCTATTTTATGCCTGTTTGAGCTATCCAAGAGTCTAACCATGTTAATGCAGTGTCTTCTGGTAGTGCTTCATCGAGAATATTAAGCTCTAAACGTTCTGCTACTTTTATAGCGCCTTTTTGAGTTAATAAGGCATCTATATTACGTCCTGCTAGGTTATAAGTGTCATAACTAGTGTCGCCTAAAGCGATTACTGAATATTTTAATTCAGATAAATCATCTGCTTGAGTTACATCTTCAACAAAACTAATAAGATTTTCAGGGTAATCACCTGCACCATAAGTTGATGTGCAGATTAACCAAATGGTATTTTGCTGATCAATATCGCTAAATTCAGGTTGATCATGTAGTTGCGTAGTAATACCAAGGTTATTAAGCGCGTCGCTTAATTGCTCTGCAACATACTCGGCTGATCCCATTTGGCTGCCGACAATAAGATTTACTGAACTCATGAATATTAGTGATCACATTGGTTATAATTGCCGCCTATGATAACTGAGTGAGGATAACAGTAAAGTTAAGAGTGCTTTTTTGTATAACTATTTTTGCGGTAATTTTACACTCATTCAAAATTGTGTCTTTAAGTTGTTGATAATATAGTGTTTAACAAATTATCTTTAAATGTAATCTTCTGATCAAGTTGTTGATAACAGTGGGGAAAGCTCTGCTTAAACTGTTTTTTTAGGTTGTTTTATATTCGCTAAGTTATTGATATTACTTGTCAGTAAAAAATTAAATTGTAAATATCTCAATTAAAAATACATGTTGATCATAATGTGGATATAAAGCCTGTTGATAACCTTAAATTTAGATCGAAAATAATTTTTAAAAATGATCTAATAAAGCAGATCTAATGAAATTAATTAAAAATAAGTTCATAAATAGATAAATTACAATTGATCATGAGGTTTTTGCGACTGATTTACCTAGTTTTGGTATTTATTTGAGCTGAAAATTAGGTATTGTGGATAAGTGATCTCGGTATTTTTAATTTTATGCGAATTTAGAGCTGCTATTTTTATTAATTTTGCTGGTGGAGTTAGCAGATCAAAAGTTTTGAATACTTAACAGTTGAGTTATTTTATTTAAAAATCACGGTGATTATCAAATTATATGTTGTCAAAAGTAAGCTTTTTAGAGTACTAATCAGTGTTTTTTAGCTCTTTAATTGAGCGAATAGCATTATTTTTTGCGTGTATGAGGTGTGTTTTAGTGCATTTTTGTGAGCTAAAGTAAGTATAAGGAAGCCATTTATAACTACTTTTTGTATGACATATAATGCTATTAAAGCGTGCGGTTGTTTGAAAAGGCATCGGTTTTAGCCTTAATAATAGGTGTAATTTGTGCTATTAATTCCTCCAATAAGCACTCTCAGTATTGCCTACTCTATATAATCTGACCTCTCTTAGCACGTAACAAAGGTAGTTTTGGATATGATTTTATTGGCAGTAATTTGCAGGCATCAGGTGTATAAATACATATTTTACAGCAGAATATTTTACATAAAAAAAGAGCACCTAAGTGCTCTTATAATAAAAATATATCTGTAATAGGGTGTTTATTTACCAATACAAAACGAGCTAAATATTTTGCCAAGTAAGTCGTCTGAGGTAAATTCACCGGTTATTTCATTCAAATACTGCTGTGTTAAACGCAGTTCTTCAGCGAGTATTTCACCAGCAATGTGCATTTCTAACTGTGTTTTACCCGTTTCTAAATGATACGCAGCACTTTCTAGTGCATCCAAATGACGACGGCGCGCCATAAAGCCACCTTCTGTTGCACCTTGAAAGCCTATACAAGCTTTTAAATGCTCGCGAACAAGTTCAATACCGTCAGCATTTTTAGCACTTAAGCTGATAACCGGGTATTGTTGCTCTTGCTCCATTCCGACTATGTCGCCCGATAAATCAGCTTTATTTCTGATGACCGTAACCCCCATACCTTCTGGTAATTTTGCCATAAATTCAGGCCAAATTTTGTGCGGGTCAGTATCTATAGTATCAGTGCCATCAAGCATAAATAAAACGCGGTCGGCTTGGTTTATTTCATCCCATGCACGCTCAATACCTATTTGTTCTACTCTGTCTGGGCTTTCACGAAGGCCTGCTGTATCTATAATATGCAGTGGCATACCATCTATATGTATATGCTCTCGTAGTACGTCGCGAGTGGTACCGGCTATTTCTGTTACGATTGCGGCTTCACGACCGGCTAGAGCGTTAAGCAGGCTTGATTTACCCGCATTAGGGCGACCTGCAATAACAACACGCATACCTTCGCGCATGATGCTGCCCTGCTTGGCTTGGTTGGTTACAGTGTTAAGCTGAGTAATAATCGCGTCTAAGTCGCCTGACACTTTACCATCTGATAAAAAATCAATTTCTTCATCAGGAAAATCTATTGCCGCTTCTACATACATGCGTAAGTGAATTACTTTTTCTACGAGTGTTTCTATGTGCTTAGAAAATTCACCTTGGAGAGACTGTAGGGCGCTTTTAGCGGCTTGCTCGCTAGTGGCATTAATTAAGTCGGCGATAGCTTCTGCTTGTGTTAAATCAAGCTTGTCATTCATAAATGCGCGCTCAGAAAACTCACCAGGCTTTGCTAAACGAACGCCCTCTATTTTACTAATTTCTTTAAGTAACATGTCTAGTACTACAGGACCGCCGTGGCCTTGTAATTCAAGTACGTCTTCACCAGTAAATGAGTTAGGACCTGCAAAGTAAATGGCAATACCTTGATCAAGTTGCTCGCCAGCAAGGCTTTTAAATGGCACATAATCGGCGTAGCGAACTTTAGGTATTTTACCTACTACTTTTTCGGCGACACTTTTAGCAAGGCTACCTGAAACGCGAATAATACCAACACCACCACGTCCAGGTGCTGTTGCTTGTGCTGCAATTGTATCTTGATTGATCATGCTATTAATTTGCCAACGATGAGTAACTTTATGCCCGTATTGTAACCTATCGATTTATTTGTAGCGAATAGCTGTGGTGAAAAACAGGCAATAAAAAAGGCGACCGAAGTCGCCTTTATATAAGTAGGAGCTTAGTTAGCCTCTTACTTTAATTCCTTTCTTTTCCATGCCACGGTAGATGATTAACATCTGGACAATAGAAATAAGGTTAGACACTAACCAGTAAAGAACTAAACCAGATGGGAACCATAAGAAGAATACAGAGAAGATAACCGGCATAAAGGTCATCATTTTTTGCTGCATTGGATCAGTAACCGTCATAGGTTGTAGCTTTTGCGTCACAAACATACTCGCACCAAATAATATTGGCAATACGTAGTACGGGTCTTTCGCAGAAAGGTCAGTTAACCAAAAAATGAATTCAGCATGGCGAAGTTCAGTAGACTCTAAGAATACGTAGAACAAGGCTAAGAAAATTGGCATTTGTAGCAAAATAGGGAAACAGCCACCCATTGGGTTAACTTTTTCTTTTTTGTACATTTCCATAGTTGCTTGGCCGAACTTTTGACGGTCATCACCAAACTTTTCTTTAAGGGCTGCCATTTTAGGCTGTAGGGCACGCATTTTTGCCATTGAAGTGTATTGCGCTTTAGTAAGTGGGTACATTAACGATTTAACGATAATAGTGATGGCAATAATTGCTACACCCCAGTTACCTAAAATGCTGTGTAGCCATTTTAGCAATACAAATAAAGGTTGCGAGATAAAAAATAACCAACCGTAATCTACGGTTAGGTCTAGGTCTGGGTGAATCGCTTCAAGAATATCTGACTCTTTCGGGCCCATATAATAAGTAGCAGTTAGTATTTGCTCACTACCAGCTTGAATATTTACAGCGGGATCTTTAGCACCAATAATAGCGGCATTACTTTTTGTAATTAAGCTATAAAGTGTATTTGATTGGTCCTGCATTGGAACCCAAGCACTTACAAAGTAATGTTGAATAAAGGCAACGTAACCACCTTGTGTGCTTTTATTTAGGTTTTTATCAGCCATATCTGAAAAACTATACTTTTCGTATTTTTCTTCATCAGTACCGTATGCAGCACCTAAATAGTTTTGATCAACCATACTACCTTTTTCTTGTACGGTACGCTTAATTTGCGTGTATAGCTGTACTTGAAGAGGTGCGCTGGTAGTGTTGTTAATTTTGTATTCTAAGCCTACGTCATACTGACCTTTTTTGAATACATACGTTTTAGTAAAACTAACACCATTACTATCAGTAAACTGAAGTGGAACGCGAAGCTCATCACCCGTTAAGGTATATGATTTTTGTTCGGTACTATAAGTAGGGCGACCATTAGCTGATCCGTCAGGGCCATTTAAACCAATTAAGCCACTTTGTGAAAAGTATTGTTTGCCACCATCAAGCTGACCAAGAAGCATATAAGGCGTGTCACTGCCTTTTGTCTCTTCGTATTGAAGAAGGTCTGTTTCAACAATGTCACCGCCTTTGGTGTCAATTTTAACTTTAAAAACGTCAGTTGTAATTTCAATAACTGAACGCTTAGCTAAAGTTGCTGAAGCAGGTAACTCTGAATCTGACGATGAAGGAATATAATCATCCGACTCTGGTGAATTTGCTTGTAGTGTTTGTGTTGTGGCACTTGGATCGACTTTAGGCTTGTTGTAATCATTATCCCATTCTTGGAACAATAAAAACGACACTAGCATTAGGCCAATTAATAAAAACGTGCGTTGCGATTCCATAACAGCTCTTATTTCTCGTGTTGGTGGTTAATATGGGTTAATTTTTCAGGAACGGGGTCGTCTCCGCCTGAATGTAAAGGATGGCATTTTAATATGCGTTTTAAAGCTAACCAACTACCTTTTACCGATCCATGCAATTTAATTGCTTGAATAGCATAACTAGAACAGGTTGGATTAAAACGACAATGCGGACCTAACAGCGGGCTAATCCACTTTTGATAACCGCGGATAAATAACACTAAACAAAAAGTTGGTAAAGCAACAAGTGGTTTAAGTAACCTCATGATGTTTATGCCCCTACTTAAGTTTAGTGAGATAGATATCATGTATTTAAAGACTCAATTAGAAAATTTAAATGCATGATTAAAAGGTGAGCTAAAGATACATTAATTAACCCTGCAATTCTATTGCAATTAGGTTTGTTTGTTAGATTTAGCTGATTTGTTTGGGCGTTTCTTAAAAGGTGGCGGTTTAGGTGCACCTGGTTTACAGCGTTCGTTAATTTTTCGCCATAATTTAGTAAGTTGTTTGGTTATTTCTTCATTAGACTGCTCATCAATACCATTTTTAACCATAAGCACAATATCAATATTATCGATGCTGTGTTGATTTAAACGAAAACTTTCGCGAGCGAGACGTTTAATACGGTTTCGTTGGCATGCCTTTTTTACACGTTTTTTAGCAACAGTAAGACCTAACCGAGGTTTTTCTTGGTCATTTGGTTTAGCTAATAGAGTAAAGAAAGGAGTTGCAGCCCGAGCGGGTTCATTAAATATGCGAGAGTAATGCGAGGGAGTTAACAGACGTAACTCCCTGCCAAAGCTAAAGTCTTCCACTTATAAATTAAGCAGAAAGAACTTTGCGGCCTTTAGCGCGGCGACGTGCTAATACTTTACGGCCATTTACAGTTGCCATGCGAGCACGGAAGCCGTGTGCACGTTTGCGTTTTAAAACGCTAGGTTGAAAAGTTCTTTTCATAACAATCTCATCCGATCGGTTAAAGTTAAAACATCCTATACAGGTCGCGATCCTGGCATAGGTGCCATTGCGAGCGCGAGATATTATAGAGTAAGTAATGTAAAGTCAATCATAATTACGTTAAGGGTATATAACCCACCTACTACTATATAAGAGATCATATAAGGCGATCTGTTAGGATCATCATAAATAAGAAGTTTTCCACAGCCCCTGTATAAAAAGTGAATAAAAGCGGGGGAAAAGTAAATTGGATCGTAAATTTGGTTCGCGATCTTGATGTTATTTTGTTATGATCTCCTCTCAGGATCTAAAATAAAAACTGTTTTAAATCAGCTTGTTAATGATTTTATACATCGATATCAACAATTTTATAAAAATCAATCTTTTACTTGTGGATAAAGTGTCTTCATAATACGCGGTCTTGGGTCGCTTATTGGACCATTTGAACGCAATAAATGTATGATTTATAATCATTAATGATGTGCGGGAATAAAAATTATATCTCTGGGAGTTTAACTGTGTATCTGTCGGTTTGGCAAAGTTGTTTATATGTATTGCAAGATGAGCTGCCTTCGCAGCAATTCAGTATGTGGGTAAGACCGCTACAAGCAGAAAGTACCGAAGATACCTTGACGATTTATGCACCTAATCGCTTTGTGCTTGATTGGGTGAGAGAAAAGTACCTAAATAGAATTAACGAATTACTAGTAGAGATTTGTGGTGTTGAAGCACCAAAACTACGTTTTGATGTAGGTAGTAAACCTTTATTAAATGCACAAGCTGCACCGGTTATAGAAACTCAATCGGCACCAAGTGCACACGCTTCAGCAAAACAACAGCCTCGCGAGCAAAAGCCAGTTGTTGAACCTGCACCTAAGTCAGGTTACAAATCTAACATTAAAGAAAACTATACTTTTGATAGCTTTGTTGAAGGTAAATCAAACCAATTAGCAAAAGCTGCGGCCACACAGGTTGCCGACAATCCTGGCTCTGCTTTTAACCCTGTATTTATATACGGTGGCACTGGTTTAGGTAAAACTCACTTATTACATGCAGTAGGTAATGGCATTATGGCAAATAAGCCAGATGCTAAAATTGTTTACATGCATTCAGAACGCTTTGTTCAAGACATGGTAAAGGCACTTCAAAATAATGCGATAGAAGAATTTAAGCGTTATTACCGTAGTGTTGATGCATTAATGATTGATGATATTCAATTTTTTGCTAACAAAGAGCGTTCACAAGAAGAATTTTTTCATACCTTTAATGCATTGCTTGAAGGCAACCAACAAATTATTTTAACCTCTGACCGTTACCCTAAAGAGATTGAAGGCGTTGAAGACAGGCTAAAATCACGTTTTGGTTGGGGATTAACAATTGCGATTGAGCCACCAGAGCTTGAAACACGCGTTGCTATTTTAATGAAAAAAGCCCAGCAAAGTAAGATTAACTTACCACACGAAGTTGCTTTTTTTATTGCCAAAAAATTACGTTCAAATGTTCGTGAACTAGAGGGTGCACTTAACCGTGTAATCGCTAATGCGAACTTTACCGGTCGTCCTATTTCAATCGATTTTGTAAAAGAAGCGCTACGCGATTTACTTGCCTTGCAAGATAAACTGGTTACCATAGACAATATTCAGCGCACTGTTGCTGAGTACTATCGAATTCGTATATCAGACCTGTTATCTAAGCGCCGCAGCCGCTCTATAGCGAGGCCGCGCCAAGTAGCTATGGCGTTATCTAAAGAATTAACTAATCACAGCTTACCTGAGATTGGTGACGCATTTGGTGGACGCGATCATACGACCGTATTACATGCATGTCGTAAGATAAAATCACTACGTGACGAAAGCCACGAAATTAAAGAAGATTACCAAAACTTAATAAGAACATTGTCATCTTAGGGCTGACTTTATTATGCAAATAACAATATCAAGACAACAATTTTTAAAGCCATTGGTGCAAGTGTCGGGCGCAATAGAGCGCAAACACACGTTGCCAATTTTATCTAACGTTTTGTTAGTGGTAGAAAACGGACAACTTTCAATGACGGGTACTGACCTTGAAATTGAATTAGTTTCTGGCGTATTTGTAGGTGATGATATTGCCGATACAAAACTAACGTTACCCGCTAAAAAGTTACTCGATATTTGTAAAAGTCTACCAGATGGTTCAGACATTACTTTAAGCTTGCAAGAGCATCAATTACTTTTAACCAGTGGTAAAAGCCGTTTTTCATTAACGACTTTATCGGCTGATGATTTTCCTAATTTAGAGCAGTGGGACGGAGAGGTTGAATTTCAACTAACTCGTTTAGAGCTTCGTAAGTTACTCGAAAGCACGCATTTTTCGATGGCAAATCAAGACGTACGTTATTACTTAAATGGTATGTCGTTTGAAGTAGATAATACCGACATAAAAACAGTAGCAACAGATGGTCACCGTTTAGCTATAGCGCAAAAGCAATTAACGCAATCGCTTAATACGCAGCGCCAGCTAATTATACCTCGCAAAGGTGTGCAAGAAATTATGCGCCTTATGGTAGCTGACGATGAATTGGTAACAATTCAGTTTGGTGCTAACCATATCCGTATTATTGATATTGAGTTTACATTTACAAGTAAACTGGTTGATGGGCGTTTTCCAGATTACCGTCGTGTATTACCACGTGGTGGCGACAAAGTAATTACAGCTAACCGAGAATGGTTACGTAATGCGTTCCAACGAGTGTCTATTTTATCTAATGAAAAGTTTCGTGGCGTACGCTTAAACTTATCAAATGGTTTATTAAAAATTACGGCCAACAACCCAGAGCAAGAACAAGCTGAAGAAGTTGTTGAAGTAAGTTACGAAGGTGCTGACCTAGAAATAGGGTTTAACGTGTCTTACGTATTAGACGTACTAAACACATTAAAAACAGAAGACGTACTATTTACATTAGCCGACTCAAACAGCAGTGCATTAATTGAAGGTGCAGGCGATGAAGAAGCAATGTACGTTGTTATGCCTATGCGTTTATAAGACTATAAATACATAATGAGCTTAAGTCATTTGAGCCTCAAATATTTTCGTAATATTGAGGCGCTGACGCTAGAACCAGTTAACGGCGTTAATATAATATATGGTGAAAATGGCAGCGGAAAAACCAGCCTTTTAGAGGCTATCTATTACCTTTCTCACGGCAAATCTTTTCGTACTCCAAAACACAAAAGTATTATCGCGCATCAGCAAGAGCAGTTTGTAATTCACGGGCGCAAAACAATACACGACTTATCTATTCCAATTGGTATTAGTAAAACTCAAACGGGTGAAACTAATTTAAAAATTCAAGGTAAGGCGAGCCGTAAAATATCCGAACTAGCTCAACTCATGCCAGTGCAAATTATTACACCAGAGAGCTATTCTTTATTTTTTGGTGGGCCTAAAGAGCGCAGAAAGTTTTTAGATTTAGGTTTGTTCCACGTGGAACATGAGTTCTTTTTTTTATGGCAATCGTTTAATAAAGTACTTAAACAACGTAATGCATTGTTAAAAACTAAGCCCAAGAATTATTTTGACCAAATTAAGTTTTGGGACAAAGAATTTGTTAGACTGGCTGAAGAAATAAATAAATTAAGATTGGCGTATATAAGTAGGTTTAAGCAGCAGTTTTTTGATAAAATGTGTGCAGAATTAACGCTTGTACGTGATTTAGAAATGACCTTTAACGCAGGCTGGAAAGAGACCGAATCTCTTGCAGATGCGTTAGAGCAAAACTTTGAGCGAGATGCTCGCCAAGGATTTACAAGTAAAGGCCCTCATAAGGCCGATTTTAGTTTTAGTGTCGCTGGCAACAGTGTGGAGAATACATTCTCACGCGGTCAATTGAAGTTACTATTATATGCGTTAAAAGTTACGCAAAATAGCTTAATTGAGTCAGAGACAGATAAGCAATCTATATTGCTAATAGATGATCTACCTTCAGAGTTAGGCGAAGATACAAAAGAGAAAGTGGGACAATTACTTGCTCACTGCAGTTCTCAAATTTTTATCTCTTCAATTTTGTCTGAAAGTATTTCTGCTGTGGTGGAACCCATGCAACGAGAACTACAAATGTTCCACGTGAAACATGGCAACCTAATAACAAGATAAGTGGGATTAACCATGTCTGAGAATTATGACTCGTCGAGTATTAAAGTACTTAAAGGATTAGACGCAGTAAGAAAGCGTCCTGGAATGTATATTGGGGACACCGATGATGGCACAGGCTTACACCACATGGTGTTTGAGGTCGTTGATAACTCGATCGATGAAGCCTTAGCAGGTCATTGTGATGATATTTATGTAACGATTCACTTAGACGGTTCTGTCTCAGTACGAGATAACGGTCGTGGTATTCCAACTTCTATCCATGAAGAAGAAGGCGTATCAGCAGCCGAAGTTATTATGACGGTACTTCATGCCGGTGGTAAGTTTGATGATAACTCTTATAAAGTATCTGGTGGCTTACACGGTGTTGGTGTTTCTGTTGTAAATGCACTTTCAGAAAAGCTAAAACTTACAGTTCGCCGTGAAGGTAAACTTCATGAGCAGTTTTACACTATGGGTGTTCCAGATGCACCTTTAGCTGTTATTGGTGAATCAGACACGACTGGTACAGAACTGCGTTTTTGGCCAAGTGGTGAAACATTCACAAACTTAGATTTTCATTACGAAATTTTAGCTAAGCGTTTACGCGAGCTTTCATTCCTAAATTCAGGTGTGAGCATCATTTTAAATGATGAACGTGAAGAAAATAAATCTGACCACTTTAAATACGAAGGCGGTATTCAAGCTTTCGTTGAATACTTAAACCGTAATAAAACACCTATACATAAAGGTGTATTCCATTTTACTCACGAACGTGAAGAAGATGGTATTAGCGTTGAAGTATCAATGCAGTGGAATGATGCATACCAAGAAAATATTTACTGTTTCACAAATAATATTCCACAACGTGATGGTGGTACTCACTTAGCCGGTTTTAGATCAGCGCTAACACGTACACTTAATAACTACATGGAAAAAGAAGGCTTTAACAAAAAAGCTAAAACAACCAGCAATGCTACCGGTGATGATGCCCGTGAAGGCTTAACGGCTGTTGTTAGTGTTAAAGTTCCTGATCCTAAGTTCTCATCGCAAACTAAAGACAAGCTTGTTTCAAGTGAAGTTAAGTCTGCAGTTGAACAAGCAATGGCTGAAAAATTCACTGAGTTTTTATTAGAAAACCCAACTGATGCCAAAATTGTTGTAGGTAAGATTATTGATGCCTCACGTGCTCGTGAAGCGGCGCGTAAAGCCCGTGAAATGACACGTCGTAAAGGTGCAATGGACTTAGCAGGCTTACCTGGTAAGCTAGCTGATTGCCAAGAAAAAGATCCTGCCCAATCTGAACTATATATAGTGGAAGGGGACTCTGCTGGCGGATCAGCCAAGCAGGGACGTAATCGTAAAAACCAAGCTATTCTTCCGCTTAAAGGTAAAATCTTAAACGTAGAAAAAGCACGTTTTGATAAAATGTTATCTTCACAAGAAGTAGCAACACTAATTACTGCATTAGGGTGTGGTATTGGTCGTGACGAATATAACCCTGAGAAATTACGTTACCACCGTATCATCATCATGACCGATGCGGACGTGGATGGTTCTCACATTCGTACGTTACTATTAACATTCTTCTATCGCCAAATGCCTGAAATTGTAGAACGCGGCTATATTTACATTGCTCAACCACCACTTTATAAAGTGAAAAAAGGTAAGCAAGAGCGTTATATTAAAGATGACCCTGCATTAGTTGAATACCTAACATCGCTTGCTCTTAATGGTGCAGCGTTGTATGCAAGTACAGATGCACCAGCTCTTGAAGGTGAGGCACTAGAAGAAATCGTTCACGATTATCAAAACACAGTTAAAGTAATTGAGCGTTTAAAGCGTAAATACCCTAACACGGTAATGGAACGCTTAATTTATCAAACAGAATTGAAAACTGATGACCTTTCAGATGAAGCTAAAGTAATTGCTTGGACTAAAGTGTTGGTTGACGACCTGATTGCACGTGATGAAGATGCGACTATTTTCCATGCTGGTACAGAGCATGATGCTGAGCGTAATATGTATTACCCGGTTGTGAATATTCGTCAGCACGGTGTAGATAAAGCACACGTACTTCATTATGACTTTATTGCGTCACGTGACTACCAACGCATTGCTGTGACTGGTACTAACATCGCAAACATCCTTAGCGAAGGTGCATATATTCAACGTGGTGAGAAAACAAAACCTGTTGATAACTTTGTGGATGCTTTGGAATGGTTGATCACAGAATCGAAGCGCGGGATCTATATTCAACGCTATAAAGGACTGGGCGAAATGAACCCAAGCCAGCTTTGGGAGACCACAATGGATCCTAGTGCTCGCCGTATGTTACAAGTAACGATCGAAGATGCTGTTGGCGCGGATCAATTATTTGCGACCTTAATGGGTGACCAAGTAGAGCCTCGTCGTGAGTTTATTGAAAAGAACGCACTACGTGTAGTTAACTTAGACGTGTAAAAAATATTGCTTACATAGAAAAAGGAGCCTAATGGCTCCTTTTTTATTTTCTTCAATTACACAAACTGCTTAAAACCTGAGTGTACACACGGTATACTAAGGGTAATTTTCACGCTACTTCTTAGATAGTAAAAAGCCAAATATGCAAAAATATGACGTAAAAACCTTTCAAGGTTTGATCCTGGCTTTACAGGATTATTGGGCGCAGCAAGGCTGTGTCATTATTCAACCACTTGATATGGAAGTGGGCGCAGGGACATTTCACCCGCAAACTTTTTTAAAGTCTATTGGTCCAGAGCCAATGGCGAGTGCATACGTGCAACCGTGTCGTCGTCCTACCGATGGTCGCTACGGTGAAAATCCAAATCGCTTACAACACTACTACCAATTTCAGGTAGTTTTAAAGCCATCGCCAGATAATATCCAAGAGCTTTATTTAGGCTCTTTAGCGGCTATGGGTATCGATACACTAACTCACGAAGTTCGCTTTGTAGAAGACAACTGGGAATCACCTACGTTAGGTGCGTGGGGCCTAGGTTGGGAAATTTGGTTAAACGGCATGGAAGTAACGCAGTTTACCTACTTCCAACAAGTTGGTGGTATTGAGTGTTCACCAGTAACGGGTGAGATCACTTACGGCCTAGAGCGTTTAGCAATGTACATTCAAGGCGTAGATAGTATTTACGACTTAGTATGGGCAGACGGTCCACTAGGGCGCGTAACCTACGGCGACGTGTTCCATCAAAATGAAGTAGAGCAGTCTACTTACAATTTTGAACACGCAAACGTAGAAGACTTATTTGCTCAGTTTGATAAATGTGAAGCAGAGAGCCAAAAGTTAATTGAAGCAAACTTACCACTACCGGCTTACGAGCAAGTAATGAAAGCATCGCATGCATTTAACTTACTAGACGCACGCCATGCAATTTCGGTAACCGAACGTCAACGTTATATTTTACGCGTTCGTGCGTTATCAAAAGCGTGTGCACAAAGTTACTATGACAAACGCGAAGCGCTTGGTTTCCCGCTGTGTAAGGATAAGTAAGTATGTCAGCACAAAATTTATTAGTAGAAATTGGCACAGAAGAGTTGCCACCAAAAGCACTGCGTAAATTAGCAGAAGCGTTTGCTGCAAACTTAACTGCAGAGCTTGAAACACTAGAATTAGCACACCAAGGCGTAAGCTGGTATGCATCGCCTCGTCGTTTAGGTTTACAAGTAAAAGCGCTTGAAGCTAAGCAACAAGACAAAGAAGTTGAAAAACGCGGCCCAGCAACTAAAGCCGCATTTGACGGTGACGGTAACCCAACAAAAGCAGCAATGGGTTGGGCACGTGGTTGTGGTATTGAAGTAAAAGATGCACAAACACTCGAAACAGACAAAGGCGCATGGTTATTGCACATTGCTAAAGTAGCAGGGCAAGAAACTAAAACGCTAATGACAGGTGCAATTACTAAAGCGTTGGCTAAATTACCAATTCCTAAACCAATGCGTTGGGGCGCGAATAAAACACAATTTATTCGTCCTGTGCATACGGTAACTATTTTGTTTGGTGATGAGTTACTTGAAGGTGAGATCCTTGGTAAGAAAATAACTAACCAGCTTCAGGGTCATCGTTTTCATCACCCAGAAAAAATTAGCATAAACCATGCGGACGACGTTTTTGACGTACTTAAATCTGCTTACGTTATTGCCGATTACGAACAACGTAAAGCGCAAATTCGTACGCAAATAGAAGATGCTGCAAAAGCAGTTAATGCTGTTGTTGCTATGGATGAAGATCTACTAGAAGAAGTAACATCACTTGTAGAGTGGCCAGTTACTTTAACGGCAACATTTGAAGAAGCATTTTTAGATGTACCAGCCGAAGCGTTAATCTATACTATGAAAGACGATCAAAAATACTTTCCGTTATTAGATCAAAATGGCAAACTTTTAAATAAGTTTTTGTTTGTGTCTAACATAGAAAGTAAAGATCCAAGTGTGGTTATTTCTGGTAACGAAAAAGTAGTGCGCCCGCGTTTAGCCGATGCACAGTTCTTCTTTGAAACAGATAAAAAGAAAACACTAGAAAGCCGATTAGAATCGCTTGATAGCGTATTGTTCCAAAAGCAACTTGGTACGCTTAAAGATAAGTCTCAGCGTATTAGTGAGCTTGCAGGTTATATTGCTGAGCAATTAGGTGCTGATAAAGTGCTAGCACAGCGTGCAGGCTTATTAAGTAAAACTGACCTAATGACTGAAATGGTAATGGAATTTACCGACGTGCAAGGTGTAATGGGAATGCATTACGCTCGCCACGATGGTGAAGCCGAAGAGGTAGCCGTAGCGCAAAACGAGCAGTACATGCCACGCTTTGCAGGCGACAACTTACCTACAAACTTAATTAGCTGCGCAGTAGCGATTGCTGATAAGTTTGACACGCTGGTGGGTATTTTTGGTATAGGCCAAGCACCTAAAGGTGACAAAGACCCATTTGCTCTTCGTCGTGCTGCTATTGGTGCACTTCGCATTATGGTAGAAAAAGAGCTACCACTTGATATTTTAGACCTAGTAGCTAAATCGCAAACATTGTTTGGCGATAAGTTAACTAACTTAAATGTATCAACTGACGTATTTGAATTTATGCTAGGGCGCTTCCGTGCTTGGTATCAAGACGAAGGTATTGAAGTAGACGTAATTCAAGCAGTGCTTGCACGTCGTCCGACTAAACCTGTTGATTTTGATCGCCGTGTTAAAGCCGTAAGCCACTTCCGCACATTAGACGCAGCAGAAGCGCTTGCAGCAGCTAATAAGCGTGTAGGTAATATTCTGGCTAAAAACGACATTACCAGCCAAGGTAGTGTTGATGAGAGCTTATTAAGCGACGACGCTGAAAAAGTATTGGCATCACAAGTAGCAAAATTTGCCACTGACCTTGCACCACTTTACGCAGATGGAAACTACCAAGAAGCATTAAGTCAATTGGCAGGTATTCGCGAAAGTGTTGATAACTTTTTTGACAACGTAATGGTTATGGCCGACGATGAAGCAGTTAAGCAAAATCGTCTTGCGCTGCTAAGCCAGTTAAGCGGATTGTTTTTAGGTATTGCAGATATTTCTGTTTTACAAAAATAACACCGATTAGCAATTTTAAAAGCCAGCGTTTTGCTGGCTTTTTAGTTTTCACTGTATGCAAAGGAACCCCATTGATGATTTCTATGAAACGAATTTTAACCTTAGCAATTGCTGGTTTACTTACTGCCTGTACAAGCCAAATTTCGATTAACGATGTATTGCCACAGCAAGAGCTTGACCGCACAATTTACTTACGTGGCGACTTTACATTGTGGGATGCAGAACCCCTGTATCAGTTTGCGCCAGTTGGTCCAGCGCTTTATCAAGCACAAGTTAAATTTTCGACGCCTGGTAAAGTGTACGAATTTAAAATAGCTGATGCCGATTTTAGTGAAGGCTACAACTGTGGTTACAGCGATGCACAACCAGCAGGGCAAAGCCTAACACTCGGCCAACCAGCTATCGCAGACTGTAATACTATTTATAACTACTTTAGTTTCACACCAGCAATAAAAGGCACATACATAGTAAGTATTGATTACAGTGACTACGATAAGCCACAAGTAACGATAACTAAGAAGTAGAGCAAAGATAAATTGTAAGCTTAGCCTTTCATTTATAAGTTTCTAAGTGTAGTTAGTTTATTCATCTGTTAAAGTCTCTATAAAATATTAGTTCTAATTCGGAATTCGCTTTAGGTGTATATTCATACTTTGGTTAAGTTGGTAAGTTATGTCAGATTCAACTAATAATCACTTAGGTAAAGTGGTTGTTAAAGGGTTCAAATCAATAAAAAACTTTGAGCTAGAAATCAAACCGATCAATATATTGATTGGTGCGAATGGTTCAGGTAAATCAAATTTTATTTCCTTGTTTACTTTCTTGAGACACTTATCAGAAGGTAAACTACAAAATTATGTTCAAAAACATGGATCAGCAAGTGCTTTTTTTCATTTTGGGCCAAAGAAAACTAACGAAATAAGCATTGATATTGACGTTGGATATAATGGCTATCATGCAACATTTGGACACGGTATTAATGACGATACATTAATATTTAATACGGAATATTGTTCGATAAGAAGCTCTTCTAAAAGTTTTTCTATTCAAGGTACTAAAGGAGAAAGTGGCTTAGCACATAGCATAAAAGCTGATAGTCACCATGTGAAGAAATATACAAAATTATATCTAAATGATTGTCGTGTTTATCACTTTCACGACACTAGTGATACTGCAGGGTTCAAACAAGCCTGTGACCTTGATGCTGTAGACTATTTATATACAGATGCAAGCAATATTGCTGCATTTTTATATTATCTAAAGCATTCAACTTTAGAAGAATATAGTAATGCATATTTAGACATAGTTGAGGCTATACAAAATATAGCACCATATTTTCATGATTTTTATTTGGAGCCACGGGGGAGCGATAATTCAAAGCGCATCTTATTAAAATGGTTACATAAACAAAATGACGAACCATTTTCAGCAAATCAGTTATCAGATGGAACAATACGATTTATTTGTATGGCTACTTTATTCTTACAGCCTGAAACGCTAAGACCAAAAACTATTATCTTAGATGAACCTGAGCTTGGGTTACACCCTGCGGCATTAGATGAGTTAGCAGAAATAGTAAAAGTAACGTCAAAGGATAATCAAGTTATCTGTTCAACGCAGTCGGTAACTTTTGCGAATAAGTTTAACCCTGATGACTTCATTGTAGTCGATCAAAATGAAGGTAAATCTGAATTTAAGAGAGTTTCTACAGATGAGTTATCAGAATGGCTAGATGATTTTTCAATGGGAGATATTTGGTCTAAAAATCTTATCGGGGGCCGTCCAGAATGGTAAGAATAGGAATTTCAGTTGAAGGGCAAACAGAAGAGATATTCGTTAAAAAAGTTTTAGCACCTTATCTAGCTCAAAAAAACTTGTTTATGACCCCAATATGTATGCAAGGTGATGTAAATATAGATAAGGTACGTAGCGAACTGAAAAAAATAGCTAATAATTTTGATTATGTAACTACTTTTTATGATTTCTATGGATTTAAAAATAAAGTAGTAGGCGAAACTAAGCACTCATTAGAAATGCGTATTTTGAATGCTGTAGGCGAAAATATTAGAGGTCGATTGATACCTTTTGTGCAAATGTATGAGTTTGAAGGTATATTATTTTCATGCCCAAAAAGTTTTGCATTAATAATGAGACAAGCAAACCTTAAAGAGTGGGCAGATGGTTTATTACAGGAGTTTAGGGGTGATCCTGAAAAGATAAATAATTCGCCGCAGACTGCACCATCAAAAAGAATTATGTCTGTTGTTCGGTACAGAAAAACAACACATGGCCCTCGTATTGCTGAGGCTATTGGAGTAGAAACAATACGAAATAAATGTTCGGGTTTTAATGAGTGGCTTCATAAAATAGAGAAAATTAACGATAAGTAGCCATAAAATAATTTAAAGCCCTTTCTTTACCACATACCTATACGGTGCTTCTTCTGCATCTTTAGCCACCAGCGTGTGATCCATAAACGTACAAAAACTCGGAATATCGCGAGTTGTTGATGGGTCATCAGCAGTTATCAATAAAGTTTCACCATCACTCATTTTACGAATAGCAGCACGTACCATCATTACTGGCTCTGGGCAGCGAAGGCCTATGGCATCTAATTGGTGATCGGGATTATCAAAGCTCATAATAAATTGACCTGTTTAATTAAAGTGATTGCTGCGTACGCGAGTGCTTAGGTATAGCAATTAATAAGTTTGGGAGTTTAACGCAATTTTAAGTGTAATTTAACTATTTTACTTATCTTAATATGCCCATTTTATTTGAAACTTTATTGCTGCAAAACACGTTATTTAATAATACGCCCGATCACATAATTCCGTAGTACTACATACTGGTGTTATAGCTGATAATTTTCACTTAATTAAAGCTAATAAAAAAGGCGAACTGAATAAAATCAGTCCGCCTTTTTAATCACCAAGATGGTTTTACATGTTTAAAACTAATTAGTCTTGAACACGTTCAAATACAGTGGCAATGCCTTGGCCTAAACCAATACACATAGTTGCTAAACCGTATCGTACATTTTTGTCTTCCATTAAGTGAATAAGCGATGTGCTAATACGCGAACCCGAACAACCCAGAGGGTGACCAAGTGCGATTGCGCCGCCATTTAAATTCACTTTTTCGTCAACAACATCCATTAACCCTAAATCTTTCATTACAGGTAATGATTGTGCTGCAAAGGCTTCGTTAAGTTCTACTACGCCTAGGTCATCAATTGTAATACCGGCTTGAGCAAGTGCTTTTTTACTTGCTGGTACTGGGCCGTAACCCATAATTGATGGATCGCAACCAGCGACTGCCATTGCTTTAATGCGCGCACGAATTGGTAAGCCAAGTTCTTTTGCTTTTTCTTCGCTCATTACTAACATTGCAGATGCGCCGTCAGAAAGTGCAGAAGACGTACCGGCTGTTACCGTGCCCGATGCAGGATTAAATACAGGGCGAAGCTTTGATAGGCCTTCTACTGTTGTTTCTGGGCGAATTACTTCGTCGTCTTCAACTAATATAAGAGAACCATCTGCTGCGTGACCTTCCATTGCTAAAATTTCGCGACGGAAACGGCCTTCAACAGTTGCAGCTTGTGCACGTTGATGTGAGCGATAAGCAAATTCATCTTGTTGCTCACGGCTAATGCCATGAAGTGTTGCAAGGTATTCTGCTGTTAAACCCATTGAGCCCGATGCTTGTGCAATCGTTGTTGCAAGGCCAGGGTGAAAGTCGTTGCCGTGAGTCATAGGTACGTGACCCATGTGCTCAACACCACCAATTAGGTAAGTGTCGCCAGCGCCTGTCATTATTGCGCGTGCAGCGTCATGCAATGCTTGCATTGACGATCCACATAAACGGTTAACCGTTACAGCAGGTACGCTGTGTGGGATACCGGCAAGTAATGCTGCGTTACGTGCTACGTTAAAGCCTTGCTCTAATGTTTGCTGTACACAACCCCAATAAATATCGTCAATTGATGCTGGATCAACTGCTGGGTTGCGATCAAGTAAGCCTTTCATTAAATGTGCGCTTAAGTCTTCAGCACGTTTATGTTTGAATACACCACTTTTAGAGCGACCCATTGGTGTGCGGATACAATCTACAATTACTGGATTATTCATGATATTAACCTTCCACCTTATAGAAAACACGACCTTCTTCGGCCCACTTGCGAGTTTGCTCAGATACTTGGTAAATCGCACCTAGGTGAGCGTATTTGTCTGCTGCTGCAACAAAGTTAGCTAAACCAGTTTGATCTAAGTAACGGAACGCGCCGCCTCTAAATGGAGGGAAACCAACACCGTAAACTAATGCCATATCTGCTTCTTGCGGTGAGGCAACTATGCCTTCTTGCAAACACAGTAGCACTTCGTTAATCATTGGAATCATACAACGGTCGATGATTTCTTGTTTATCAAATTCTTTTGGTGCGTCTGTAATTGGGCTTAGTAGCTCAACTGCTGTCTCGTCATGAGACTTTTTAAGACGACCGCGACGATCTGTTTCGTATTTGTAAAAACCGGCTTTGTTCTTTTGACCAAAACGTTTTTCGTTGGCAAAAATAGTCACAGGGTCTTTATCAGCACGCGCCATACGCTCAGGGAAACCGTCAGCCATTACGCCAGTACAATGGAATGCTGTATCAATACCTACAACATCAAGTAAGTAAGCCGGACCCATAGGCCAGCCAAATACGTTTTCCATTACTTTATCTACTTTTGCAAAGTTAGCGCCTTCAACCACTAATTTGCTAAAACCTGCAAAGTAAGGGAATAAAACACGGTTTACAAAAAAGCCTGGGCAATCGTTAACAACAATTGGCGATTTACCTAATTTAAGTGCGTAATCAACTACTGCATTAATTGTTTTATCTGAGGTTTTTGCGCCACGGATAATTTCTACTAATGGCATTTTTGGCACAGGGTTGAAAAAGTGCATACCACAGAAGTTTTCTGGCTTATCTAGCGCTTGTGCTAGTAAATCAATACAAATAGTTGATGTGTTTGAAGTAAGTACCGTACCTTCTGGCATGGTCTTTTCAAGATCAGCGAGTACTGCTTGCTTAACTTTAGGGTTTTCTACAACGGCTTCAACAATAATGTTGGCACTTTGTAGGTCTGACGCGTTAAGTGTTGGCTTAATTTTGCTAAGTGTTGCCAACATTTTTTCCATTGGCATGTGGCCACGCTTAACTTTTGCGCCTAATAACTTAGACGCTTCACCCATACCTAAATCAAGCGCATCTTGTTGGATGTCTTTCATTATAATAGGTGTGCCTTTATAAGCAGACTGGTATGCAATACCGCCACCCATAATACCAGCCCCTAATACAGCGGCTTGTTTAATTTCTACATCGCTTTGTTTAGCAAATTTACGTGCTTTACCTTTAATGTATTGGTCAGCTAGGAATATACCTGTCTGTGCAGCTGCTTCTGGTGTACGTGCTAATTTAGCAAAGTTAGCATTTTCGATTGCCATTGCTTCATCGCGAGTACAGTTTGCCGCTGCTTTAATAGTACGTACAGCCATAACCGGTGCAGGATAGTGGCCTTTGGTTTTACCCATTACCATACCTTCTGCCATAGCAAAGCTCATGCCTTGCTCAACACGGTTTAATTTAAGTGGCTGTAGTTTTACGTTACGTTTTGCTTGCCAATCTAGCTTGCCAGAAATCGCTAGCTCAAGTGTTGATACACTTGACTCTAAAAGTTTGTCAGCACTAACTACCGCGTCAAACGCACCTACTTTAAGGGCATCTGCTGCGCGGTTTTCTGCGCCTGAGGTAATCCACATCATCGCGTTATCGGCGCCAATGATACGTGGTAAGCGCACTGTGCCACCAAACCCTGGCATTATGCCAAGTTTAACTTCTGGTAGGCCCATTTTAGCTGTTTCGCTTGCCACGCGATAATCGGTAGCAAGTGCCCACTCACAACCACCGCCAAGTGCCATACCGTTTATAGCGCTTAGAGTTGGGAATGGTAAATCTTCGATTGCATCAAAAACGTCGGTTGCGTTTTTGATCCACACTACTAATTCTTCTTCAGGTTTAGTAAATGTAGGTAAAAATTCGAAGATATCGGCACCAATAATAAAGTGGTCTTTATCACTGGTAAAAATCATGCCTTTGATATCAGTATTGGCAGCTAATTCTTTTAATGCTGCTGCGCAATCTGAAAGAGTTTTTTGAGATAATGTGTTTACAGAACCTGCAACACAAAACTTAAACTCGGCGATGTTTTCCTTTAGGAAGCTAACTTCAAAGGAATCGCTTTTATATAACATTATTATTCTCCCTAGTTGACGAACTAAGACTGGTACGATGAGTTTGCATTTCAATCAGTGTGCTTGCTTTAAATTAAAAATGCAACGAAAAATTTAACTCGGTTACAATCGACTGGTTAAAATATAGCTGGTTTGGTGCTAAGGTGGTTGAAAAGTTTTTATTCACTACTTTAATTTTTATTAAAGGACATTATGAAAAAATATTTACTAAGTGTTGCGGCAGCTGCATTCATTTTCCCTCTTCACTCTGCCGAGGCAAGTATCGATAACGATGCCTTTTTAGATGCCGAAAAAAAAGTAAGGTATGGAAGTTACCAAGACTTTAAACAAGCGGTTAGTAACCTAAATCATCCGTTAAAACCGTATGTTGAAAAAACATATTGGCAACGTCACCCGAGTATTAAGCATCAGGCAGAGATAGAAGACTATTTAAATATATATCAGCATACACCGCTTGAGTGGCCTGTGCGCAAAGCGTGGTTGGAGTATTTAAAAGAGAACAATGAAAAAGCGGCGTACATACGCAACTACCGTGAAACTTCTAATACTGGGCTTACCTGTACTTATTTAGATTTTCAGCTCGACTTGGGCGCGCCTGAAAAGGCGATTCTAAATCAGGTGACCGACTTATGGGCCGTTGGTAAATCGCAACCTAATGGCTGTGATAGTTTGTTTTCTACGTGGCGTAAAAAAGGCTACATGGAAGAAGAAACGGTTTGGAAGCGTGTAACACTTGCTGCACAAGGCGGGACGCAAAGCTTATTACCTTACTTAAAAACTTTATTGCCAAGTAAGGATCGTTACTTAGCTGATTTATATCTAAAAGTGCGAAAAGATCCAAGCACGGCAGCTGGATTATATCGATATAAAAATAAGTCGGCTAAAGAAGGCCAAATAGCAATTTATGGTGTTAAGCGTTTGGTTTGGCGCGATAAAGAGCTTGCTTTAAAAGCATGGGAAAAACTAGAAAAAATATTTAAGTATAGTGATGAAGATAAAGCTGACGTGTATTACACCTTTGCGTTGTCACTTGCTTCAAGCGGGCATAAGCAAGCGAGCTTTTGGCTAAATAAAGTGCCGAAAGAGCGATTAGACAGCAAGCTTATTCAATGGCAACTGGGCAATATGCTCAAAACCCAAGATTGGGAAGGGATTGCTGCGTTTTTTACAGGTAAAGAGGATTTAAGCCTTGGCCAGCAATATTGGTTAGCTTATAGCTATGCTAAACGTGGCGAGCAGCAAAAAGCAGACGATATTTGGAAAAAAGTAGCGGCTAATCGTGATTATTACGGCTTTTTAGCAGCAGCACGTTTAGGTTTGCCCGTTGATTTAAATAATCAACCTTTAGCAGTCGATAAGGTACTTGTAGATAAAGTAAGTAATGCCCCCGGCTTTAAGCGTGCAAAAGCACTTTATGATATTGAGCGCTTTACGTCGGCGCGCCGTGAGTGGAATTATTTAACGGATACGTCTAGCGATGAAGAAAAGCTAGCAGCATCACAACTATCTACCGATTTAGGTTGGCACGACAGTACTATTTTTACTTTAGCAAAAATTAAAGCGTGGGATAACGTAGAGCAACGTTTTCCGTTTGCGTTTCAAGATGTTTTTGAGCGCTACAGTAAACGTAGCAAGATAGATGTTGCCTGGAGTATTGCTATTGCAAGGCGCGAAAGCTCTTTTGCGCCAGATGCACGCTCGCATGCTAATGCGCGTGGTTTAATGCAGTTATTACCTAGTACTGCTGAGTATGTAAATAAAGGCAGTGTGACAAGTAGTCGTTTATATCAACCTAAAACAAATATTAGGTTAGGTACTAGTTACTTACAATACTTAAAAAAGAAAAACCATGGCAATGAAGTGCTGGCAACAGCTTCTTATAATGCAGGATATCATCGTATAAAGCGTTGGTTACCTGATGACGCTATTCCGGCTGAGTTATGGGTAGAGCTTATTCCGTATCGCGAAACCCGCGATTACGTAAAAAATGTATTTGCGTACAGGCAGGTTTACCATACAAGAATGGGCCGAGAAGGTAATGTATTAGCGCCGCTACTCGAAATGAAAATGGGCGGTTGAATATATGATACCAATCGACCAATAACTTAACACGATTGGTATAGGTATTAATAAGGGGGATGTTTACATGTTAAATATCCCCCTTTTTTGAGCGCTTAGTGTTTAAGTGGTAGACTCAGAGCAAGTTAAATTTAACAGATGGATTAACAATGGATAAATTAGCCGTTTTATACGCCGAACATATTGCAACACTTCAACAGCGTACTCGTACAATTTGTAATAGCGAAGGGTTAGAAGGATTAGTAATTCATTCAGGCCAAGCTAAGCGCCAGTTTTTAGATGATATGTATTATCCATTTAAAGTTAATCCACAGTTTAAAGCGTGGTTACCGGTTATTGACAATCCTCATTGCTGGATTGTGGTAAATGGCAGCGACAAACCAAAACTAATATTTTATCGTCCAGTAGATTTTTGGCATAAAGTACCAGACGAGCCTCGCGACTTTTGGGCTGAGTACTTTGATATAGAGCTATTACTTCAGCCTGATCAAGTTGAAAAGTTATTACCATACGATAAAGCTAAATACGCTTACATGGGCGAATATATTGAAGTAGCGCAAGCACTTGGTTTTAGTATTATGAACCCTGAGCCTGTACTTAACTATTTTCATTACCACCGCGCTTATAAAACGCAGTACGAACTTGAATGTTTACGCAACGCTAACCGCATTGCAGTAGATGGGCATAAAGCTGCACGCGACACATTCTTTAATGGTGGTAGCGAGTTCGATATTCAGCAAGCGTACTTAATGGCAACACGTCAAAGCGAAAATGAAATGCCGTACGGCAACATTGTTGCGCTTAACGAAAACTGCGCTATTTTGCATTACACCCACTTTGATCCAAAAGCGCCACACACTCATAACTCATTTTTAATTGATGCTGGTGCAAACTTTAATGGTTATGCCGCTGATATTACTCGTACGTATGATTTTAAAAAGCAGGGTGAGTTTGCTGAGCTTGTACAAGCTATGACAGTTCAACAAATAGAGTTAGGTAAAGGTTTAAAGCCGGGTATGCTTTATGGTGACTTACACGTTGAGTGCCATAACCGTATTGCACAAATACTCAGTGACTTTAAAATTGTTAACCTACCCGCTGAGGAAATTGTTGAGCGTAAAATTACCTCTACTTTCTTCCCGCATGGACTAGGGCATCACCTAGGTTTACAAGTGCATGATATGGGTGGTTTTATGAGTGACGAAAAGGGCACACATCAGCCATCGCCTGAAGGGCATCCGTTCTTGCGTTGTACTCGCCTGATTGAAAAAAACCAAGTATTTACTATTGAGCCAGGTTTATATTTTATTGATTCACTGCTTGGTGATTTAGCGCAAACCGATAATAAGCAGTTTATTAATTGGGAAAAGATTGAGTCATTTAAACCATTTGGCGGTATTCGTATTGAAGATAACATTATTGTTCACGAAGATAGCTTAGAGAATATGACACGAGATTTAGCGCTCGATTAATTCTAGTTAACACTAATTAGTTTATACACGTTAAAATACGTACATTATTTAAAGGGGCCTTTTGGCCCCCTTTTTACAAGTTTAAAATATGTCTGAATATAAATATCCCGCTGCTGACGTTTTTCATCAAGAAGAAATTAAAAAAAGTACGTTTATAGTTCACATTGCACATACCCCCGATTTAAATTCAGCTAAAGCATTTATTAAAAGCATTGAAGAAAAGTATAGCGATGCGCGTCATAACTGCTGGGCACATGTGGCAGGCAACCCCGGTGGCAGCCATGTTTATGGTTTTTCGGACGATGGTGAACCAAATGGCACTGCAGGAAAGCCTATGTTAAATGTGCTGGTGGGTTCAGGCCTTGGCGAAATCACAGCTGTTGTTACACGTTACTTTGGCGGCATAAAATTAGGCACGGGCGGGTTAGTACGTGCTTATGGTGGCTCATTAAATAATGCATTAGTAAAATTGCAAACGGTACTTAAAGTTCCCAGTGTTGAAATTACTGGGAGTAGTGAGTACAGCATGCAAGGCGCGATTGAGCAGTTATTAAAAACAAAGTATCAAGTGCTTAATATTGATAAGCAATTTACTGCTAATATTGAATGGGTGATTACAATAGATAGCCGCGAAGCTCAGCAAGCAATCAAAGATATTTTTGATTTAAGTCACGGCGCAGTTGAGTTAACTATTAAAGAGTAATAACCTACACAAATTGCATGTAATGCATACTGACCCTATTTAATTTGGTTGATACTACTCAGCCTGAATTTACTAATAATAAAAGCGACAAGCTAAATGCAATTTCGTACCATCATAAAAATTCTTGGCCAACTTGTTGCGCTGTTTAGTATTACCATGGTGCCTCCGGCACTGGTATCTTTAATATATAAAGACGGTGGTGGTGTTCCTTTTGTTTTAGCATTTATCTTTAGTGTTGTTATTGGCATGATGGCTTATTACCCAAACCGCCATGAAAACGGTGACTTAAAAGCACGTGAAGGCTTTTTAATTGTTGTTTTGTTTTGGCTGGTACTTGGGGCGTTTGCGTCCTTGCCGCTTATATTTTTACAAGAACCTAATTTATCGCTCGCCGATGCGGTGTTTGAAGCATTCTCTGGCTTAACAACCACCGGCGCTACAGTACTTACCGGTATTGAGTACTTACCTAAGTCGGTGTTGTTTTATCGTCAGCAACTCCAGTGGTTTGGCGGTATGGGTATAATCGTACTCGCTGTCGCTATACTCCCCATGCTAGGTGTTGGTGGTATGCAGTTATATCGCGCTGAAATACCTGGGCCTGTAAAAGATTCCAAAATGACCCCGCGAATTGCCGATACAGCAAAGCACCTTTGGTATATTTATGTGTCGCTGACTATTGCTTGTATGCTGGCTTATTGGGCAGCAGGGATGGAGTGGTTTGATGCGATATGTCATGCATTCTCAACGGTCGCGATAGGTGGTTTTTCTACTTACGATGCTTCCATGGGGCACTTTGACAGCCCTGTAATTAACTTTATTTGTGTGTTCTTTTTAATTATTGCCGCTGTTAACTTCTCCCTGCATTACGCCGCAGTGGCCAGTCGTAACATACAAGTTTATATTCGAGACCCTGAGTTTAAGGTGTTTTTGTGTATTCAATTAGCGCTGGTGGTTATTTGTTTTACCGTACTTTCCTCTAACGAAATATTTGCTAATGGCGATGAAACCCTCGATCAGGCATTATTTCAGGCTGTTTCTATGAGTACAACAGCAGGCTTTGCTACTGATAACTTTTCAACATGGCCTTTGTTTTTACCTATTTTACTTATATTTTCGAGCTTTATTGGTGGCTGTGCAGGCTCTACTGGTGGTGGTATGAAAGTAGTGCGCGTGTTCTTACTTTACTTGCAGGGTGTGCGTGAGCTTAATCGTTTGGTGCACCCACGGGCTATATATTCAATCAAGCTGGGTCGAAAGGCGTTGCCAGACAAAGTAGTAGAAGCCGTGTGGGGATTTTTCTCTGCATATGCGTTGGTGTTTATTATTATTATGTTAGCGCTTATGGGCACGGGTATGGATAACATAACTGCGTTCTCAGCCACTGCGGCTTGTTTAAATAACTTAGGTCCAGGTCTGGGGGATGTAGCGTCGCATTATGGCGCTATAACCGATGGTGCTAAATGGTTGCTTACCATTGCAATGGTGTTTGGTCGTTTAGAAATATTTACTTTATTAGTGTTATTTACGCCTACTTTTTGGCGTGGATAAACGAGCGGCTTAAGTTTTAAATTACGAACTATTGGGAAAGGGATATGCCAACAAATTTAGAAAAGCTAAAGCATATAAGTGTAGGCAGCTTAGTCGACCTAGAAATATTAACACCTACAAGCAGTAAGCGTGTTAAAACTGAATTAATTGGTTTACTCGATAAACAGTTTATTATTTTAAATTATCCCAATGCAAAGCGTTTACCTGCGGCGAGTGACTATTTACGTGATGGCGTAATGGTTGTTGTAAGAGCGCTTATTGAAGGTAGTGGTGGGCAAGTTATTGCGTTTCGCCAGCAAATTATGTCGGTAGCCTCTCATCCCGCTAAACTCGTGTTTATAAACTTTCCAAAGCAAGTGCAGTTATTTGCGCTACGCTCACAAACACGCATACCTACCTTATTACCTGCAAAGCTAAAGCTAAGTGACGATAGGGTACTTGAAGGCCTTATTAAAGACATTTCACTCACTGGTGTAATGTTTGATATTAGAGGCGATCAGCAAGTTGAAAGTATTAAAGATATGCAATGCACTGTCGTACTTAATAGCAGTGATAAAGATTTTGAAGGTGAAATTTGCAGTGTTAAAGAGCATGCCGCAGGCGTGCACTGTGGAATTAAGCTACTAGCAAGCGAGGATGAAATGAAAGCCTTTATGAAAGAGCATTTTATAGACCCTTCTGCGCTTGAGCCTACCGTTGAATAAATAGGTTTTCGCTTATTTGCAACAAAAAGGCATTTTACGTCAGTATTTATAAAATTTTTTTTTCTCTTTCATAATTAAAATTATTATTTAAATAAAACAACTGATTACGTATTATTTTTTACAGCTTATTTTTTGTTATTAAAGCTTCCTCGTTAAAATTTATCTCAATTATTCTTTAAAATCCCTCCTTTTAAAACCGTACATTTAAAAATGTATCTTTTTATATAAACATAACTATATGTTTTTAATGACTTTAATGCCATCTCTTTAAAACGTGTTGCTAAAGGGCAACAATAATTATTCTAAAAACGCTTTCTTGTTGTACGTTTTATATTTAACTTATTGAAAATTATTAATTTTTAAATGTTGGCATCTAAGTTGTAATAGTCTAAGTGTACTGAACGAAATCGTGATTCAAAGTGAAATACTTAATCGCACACACATAAATTTGAAGGATACATATTATGAAAAGCATTAATAAAACTTTAGCACTTATCGCTATTGCATCTTCTTCAGCCGCTTTTGCTGCAACAGATTTTGACACACTGGATGTAGACGGCAGTGGCACAATTAGCCAAGCAGAAGCATCAGTTGATGCAAAGCTAATGAGCATGTTTTCTGAGCTTGATACTGACCAAAATGGTGAGTTATCAAAAGAAGAATTTTCAGAAGCTTAATTAAAAAGTATTTATCCTGAGTTGCCAAAGACACCTAAGTAGGCAAGGGAGCTTACGAAAGAGGATAACAAGGAAGTGAAAAATTACGTTTTAAGTTAAACGAAGCAATTTTTTTGATAGAACATTGAAGGATTAAGTTATGAAACATTTAAATAAAGCATTAGCACTTATAGTACTAGCATCTTCTTCCGCTGCATTTGCAGCATCAGATTTTGACAGCCTTGATATCGATGGTAGCGGCACAATTAGCCCAAGCGAAGCGGCAGTCGATACAGATTTAATGGCTGAATTTATTAAGCTAGATACCGACGGTAGCGGCGAGCTTTCTAAAGAAGAATTCGCTAATTACTAATTAATCTTTTCAGATTAAACATTTTTCACAGTCAGGGATCTTTGAAAAGGACTTCCCATATTACTAGGAATATTATTATGAAAACATTAAATACAACACTTGCAGTTATCGTTTTAGCATCTTCATCAGCAGCATATGCCGCAGTAGATTTTGCCTCTTTTGATGCAGATGGTAACGGTGCTATTACAATGGAAGAAGCAAAGGTTAACCCTCAGCTTGTAAAGATTTTTGATGATTTGGATACTGATGGTAATGGTGAAATCTCTAAAGAAGAGTTTTCAAAAGTACAGTAATCAATATTTAAGCATACTCCATTAAAGCCGCCTTAGTCAGCGGCTTTTTTGTGTATTAAATTAACTAATTAGAGTAACTATTTAAAGGAATATAGCACTTACTTGGAATAGTTTTTCTACAACGGTAATGTGTTTTTTGTCGATTAAAAACATGATGACATGATCGCCCGACATAATAATTGTATCATCGTGAGCTATCAACACATCGTCATTACGTACTATTGCCCCAATGGTTGTACCTGCAGGAAGTTTTATGTCGGCAATCGCACGACCAACCACTTTAGATGTGTTTTCATCACCATGAGCAACCGCTTCAATGGCTTCTGCTGCGCCTTTACGCAGTGAATACACGTTAACAATATCACCACGGCGTACGTGCGTTAATAACGCTGATATAGTTGCTTGTTGTGGCGATATGGCAATATCTATTTCGCCGCCTTGTACCAAATCAACGTAAGCTCCACGTTGAATAAGTACCATGGTTTTTTGTGCGCCCATACGTTTTGCAAGCATGGCCGACATAATGTTTGCTTCATCGTCGTTGGTTACGGCAATAAATACATCGACTTGTTCAATATGCTCTTCTGAGAGCAGTTCTTGATCAGATGCGTCACCACAAAAAACGACCGTGTTATCGAGCATTTCTGAGAGTTGCTCGGCACGTTCTTTACTGCGTTCAATTAGTTTAACGGTGTGGTTTTTTTCAAGTGAGCGGGCAAGGCCTGCCCCAATGTTACCGCCACCAGCTATCATAATTTTTTTGTACGAACGCTCAAGTTTTTGTAGCTCGTTCATTACTGCGCGTATATGTTTTGTAGCGGCAATAAAGAATACTTCGTCATCGGCTTCAATAACGGTGGTACCCAGTGGTTTGATTGCTTTACCTTGACGATAAATAGCGGCAACACGAGTTTCTACATTAGGAATATGTTCTTTAAGTGCAGATAACGCATAACCTACTAATAAACCCCCATAGTAAGCTTTTACGGCTACTAACGAGAGCATGCCATCAGCAAACTGCAATACTTGCAGAGCACCAGGGTAGTCAATTAGACGGCGAATATACTTAGTGACCAGTGCTTCGGGAGCAATGTAATGATCGATTGGTAAATCATCGTTTTGAAATAGTTTTTCGCGGTATTTTAAATATTGCTCTGAGCGAATGCGGGCAATTTTAGTGGGCGTTTTAAAAATACTGTACGCCACTTGGCATGCAACCATGTTCACTTCATCTGAACTGGTTACCGCTATAATCATATCGGCATCTTCAGCACCTGCACGGCGTAATACATCAGGATGCGCACTGTGGCCCATAACCCCTTGTAAGTCGTACTTATCTTGAAGTTCACGTAATCGGTTACCGTCTATATCAACAACGGTAATTTCGTTTTGTTCGCCAACTAAGTTTTCAGCAAGCGTAGCACCAACTTGCCCGGCACCGAGTATAATTATTTTCATTATTTACCCGTGGTATTGATCATAATTTAATTAAAAAAATAGCCATTTAATGTTTCATAAATGGCTAACTATTTAGTGTACGGCTATTAGGCTTTTTTAACTAGCTTAGCGTAATAAAATCCATCACTTTCACCGGGCAGTAACTGCAAACCTGGAGTTGTTACGGTATCATTTTCGTGTAGAGGTATATGTTCTACATCATCGTTATTAGCTAAAAACTTAGCAACTTGCTGTTGGTTTTCTTGTGGAAGAACCGAACACGTAGCATATACCAATGTGCCACCTGGTTTTAACAGTGGCCAAATGCTATCAAGAATATCGTTTTGTAACTTAGATAAGTCTTCGATATCTGATGCGCGACGTAACCATTTTATATCAGGGTGACGGCGAATTACGCCAGTGGCTGAACAAGGCACATCAAGCAAAATACGATCAAATAATTTTTCGTCCCACCAAGTATGTGGTTGTGAGGCATCGCCACATTGAAGGTCTGCACCTAAGCCAATACGAGTTAAGTTTTGCTTAACGCGTTCAAGGCGAGTTGAGTCGCTATCAAGTGCAAGTACATCAGCATCAGCAAGCTCTAATATATGACACGTTTTTCCGCCAGGGGCGGCACAGGCATCTAAAATATAGTCATCTGCTTTAGGTTCTAAAAAGCGAGCTGCAAGTTGTGCTGCAGCATCTTGTACTGAACATGCACCTGTATCAAACTCAGGCAACGAAAATACATCACGTGGTTTGGCAAGCTTAATCCCATCAATAAAGTCAGGGTTTAAGGTGTGTTCAATATCGTTAGCGCTAAGCATTTCGCTGTACTCTTGCGTGCTAAATTGTGCTTGATTTACACGAAGCCACATTGGTGCTTGTTGCTGGTTTTCTTCAAGTAGTGCTTCCCAGCTATCTGGGTAGGCTGTTTGCACCTGTTTAATAAACCAATTTGGATGGTTGTATAAACATACCGGAATAAGCTTCGCTTTTTCTTCAAGCTCTGCTTGTTGGCGCTGAAAACTACGTAAAATGGCGTTTATCAGCCCTTTTAATCCTAAAGCGCGTAGTTGAGCCAGTGCGTTTACAGTTTCTGAAATTGCAGCATGTGGTGGTACGCGCATATGCTGCAGTTGATAAATACCTACATATAATAAAAACTGAAATATTCTACGTTTACCTTTTAATGGCTGCTCTACTAAGTGTTGGCAGTAATTTTCAAGGCTCGGTAAGTAGCGTAAAACGCCATAACAAATTTGCTGTAGCAACGCTTTATCTTTAGGCGGCAAGCCTTGGCTTGCAAATGGAAGTTCTTGATTAAGCGATGCGCCTTTATCAACTACGTTATATAAAGTTTCAGCGGCCAGCGCTCGTACGTTTGGAACATTACTCATTGTTTTCGCCTAATATTGTGCCAGGGGTAACCCAGTCACTACGACCATTTAAAAAGTCGTTAATTGCCATTGGTTTTTTACCTTGCGGCTGTAATTGCGTAATACATAAAGCGTGTTCGCCACACGCCACTACTACGCCATTCTTATCGCTTGATAAAATTTGCCCAGGATCACCTGATTGCAGCACAACCTGCGCTTGATAAATCTTTACTGTTTGCCCACCCATTTGGGTAAAGCACACTGGCCATGGATTAAAAGAGCGAATGTTTCGCTCAATTTGCAGTGCACTCATTGACCAATCGATATTAGCTTCCTCTTTAGAAAGCTTTTTAGCGTAGTTAGCAAGTTCATCGTTTTGAGGTTCAGGGGTGATCTCGCCATTCGCTAATTTATTAATGGTTTCAATTAACGCGTCTGGACCTAGCTCAGCAAGCTTTGTATATAAACTAGCGCTAGTTTCTGTCGTGCTAATAGGGCAGCGACTTATATGTAGCATATCGCCGGTATCTAGCCCTTCATCCATTTGCATTATTGTTACGCCGGTTTGTTCATCACCTGCCCAAATTGCGCGTTGAATAGGTGCAGCGCCGCGCCAGCGCGGTAATATAGAACCATGCACATTTAAACAACCCAAACGTGGGGCTTCTAATATAGCTTTAGGTAAGATTAAGCCATACGCTACAACAATCATAATGTCGGCATTTAAGCTTGTTAGCTCTGCTAGTGCTACATCATTTTTTAATGACTGTGGCTGAAAAACCGGTAAGTTGTGCTCAAGCGCTAGCTCTTTCACTTCACTGGCTTTTAATTTTTTACCACGACCTGCAGGGCGATCTGGCTGGCTATATACACCCACTATTTGGTGTTCGCTTTGTATCAGCGCTTGTAAATGACGTGCTGCAAAGTCCGGCGTACCGGCAAATATAATGCGTAATGGTTGAGTCACTGAGTTTTCCTAAGGTACTTATTACTAATCTGCAAATTTAGCTTCTTTTTCAAGCTTTTTACGAATACGTTGGCGCTTTAATGGAGATAAGTAATCAATGAACAGCTTACCTTGAAGGTGATCTAGTTCGTGTTGAATACAAATAGCCAGTAATTCATCTGCATCTAGTACAAACTCTTCACCGTTTTCGTTAAGTGCAGCGACTGTTACTGTTTCAGCGCGGTCTACTTTTGCATACGAGTTAGGTACTGATAAACAGCCTTCTTCGCTAACGGTAGAGCCGTCTTTTTTAATGATTTGTGGATTAATTAATACCAGTGGCTCGTCGCGCTCTTCTGATACATCAATAACAACGATTCGTTGATGAATATCTACTTGCGTGGCCGCAAGTCCAATGCCATTTTCATCGTACATTGTCTCTAGCATGTCTTTTACAATTTGGCGTACTGTGTCGTCAACTTGTGCAACATCTTTTGCTATAGTACGTAAACGTTCATCTGGAAATCTTAAAACTTCTAACCTAGCCATAGTTACCTTTTTCACTTGTGCTTAATTTAGGGTATTGTATGCTCTTATTTTAGCCATTCGCGTTCACCTTTAACAGGTTTTGGGCAATAATAATGAAAAAACAATACAAGGAAGCTCAATGAAATCTCCATTACTTGCAATCATGCTTACGTTAAGTGCTGCGTTTCCCGCAATTGCTGACGTGCTTAAAATAAAAAAAGATGCACCAAAACAGTATGTTGTAAAAAAAGGCGATACACTTTGGGATATTTCTGGCATCTATTTAGATGAGCCTTGGCTATGGCCTGAACTTTGGCAAATGAATCCACAAATTGACAACCCGCACCTAATTTACCCCGGTGATGCATTAGCGCTGATATACGATGCAGATGGAAACCCACGTTTAGTGATTAATAAAGGATATAGAAAGCTATCTCCTCAGGGTCGTATTACACCAAAAGGGCGTAATGCTATTACTACTTTGCCGCTTGAAATGATCAAACCTTATATCAGTTACGAGCAAGCAATGAACAGTGACGATATTAAAGGCAAACCTTATATTTTAGGTGCTAACGAAAATACTAAAACACAAACGTTAGGCCATATTTTATATGTTAAAGGCGACTTACAAGTACATAAAGCATATGCCATTTACCATAAAGGTGACCCTTACACCGATTTAACCGGTGAAGTGTTAGCAACGCGTGCATCTTACGTTGGTATCGCACGTGCGTTTAGAGCGGGTGATGAACACAATGGCGTGCCTTCGTCATTACGTGTTGAATCTGTTAAACGAGAAATTCAGCAAGGCGATTTTTTAATGCCGGCAATGGAAGGTCAAATGCTTCCTGCGTACTTTAATATTCACCGTCCTTCTGAGCCTGTAACAGGGAATATTATTGCTTCCCCACGACAAGTTAGAGAATTCAGCACAATGGATGTTGTAGTGCTAAACTTAGGCAGTGAACAAAACATAGAAGCGGGTCATGTATTAGATCTAGAACGTCAATCGCCAACGGTTATTGATGGTCCTCGTGGCCCTCGTTATCCAGAAGATTCTAGTAAATACGAGAAGCTTTTATCTGATGTGAGCCAATTATTTGGTGGTGAGTCTGACGAAGAGAGCACAACGTGGACTATGCCTAAAGAAAAAGTTGGCGAGCTAATTGTCTTTAAAGTGTATGACAAAATAAGTTATGCATTAATAACTAAAAACCAGCACCCAATTCGCATTGGAGATATTGCAGTTATTCATTAAGAAGTAGCGAGTCGGTGCTCTAGGAGAGAGCATGGATCAGTCATCTGGCAAGCTAGCCCACTGGCTTGCCTTTTATATGTGTAAAGGGTTGGGTATCAAAACCCTTTTAGCACTATCTACAAACTATTCCCTTGGGTCGTTATTCGACTTATCTCATGACAAGCTTTTACAGCTTGGATTAACCGCTAATCAGGCGAGTAATTTACTCAACACCAATTGGCAACAAGTCAGCCATTATGAGCAACTAATTACGCTGCACAACATTACGGTTGTCTGTATTTTTGATGCGCTTTATCCAGAAGATCTCCGACAGATTGCCAGTGCGCCTTTATTACTATTTTGTAGGGGAGATGTCTCGTTATTATCTACTCCACAAATTGCAATTGTAGGGAGTCGTAATGCCACACCTACCGGGCTTGAAATAGCATCAGAATTTGCATACGAGTTAACTTTAGCGGGTATTACAGTTACCTCAGGTATGGCACGGGGAATAGATGGAGCAGCACATAAGGGCTCTCTTGCTGGTACGGGTAAAACCATAGCGGTGCTTGGTACTGGGGTTGATATTTACTATCCTAAACGCCATAAACTATTAACAGATCAAGTTTTAGAAAGCGGCCTGTTAGTGAGTGAGTTTTTACCAGGGGCAGCTGCTCATGCGCATAACTTTCCGCGCCGAAATCGTATTATTTCTGGGTTATCGTTGGGAGTGCTTATTGTTGAGGCTGAAATTAAAAGTGGTTCGTTAATTACAGTACGCTATGCGCTTGAACAAAATAAAGAGGTATTTGCAGTACCGGGTTCTATTAAAAACCCGTTAGCGCAGGCAAGTCACTTTTTAATAAAGCAAGGTGCTAAGCTGGTAGAAAACGTGGCTGACATTCTTGATGAGGTGAGTTTTACTTACGACAATAATGTATGTAACAAAGAGCAGCCTATTCAGGCAAATTCTCAATGCGAGGTTTTAAATAGCATTGGCTTTGAAGTCACCAGCGTAGACGACATTGTACGTCGTGCGCAGTGGCCAATAGACAAAGTGCTCGCTAGGTTGCTCGATTTAGAATTAGACGATCAGATTGAGCGAGTGTTAGATGGTTATATTAAGTTGAGCGCAGGAAGGTAATATGTTTGATATTCTTTTATATCTTTTTGAAAATTACATTCATAGCGAAGCGGATATATTTGCAGAGCAAAATGAGTTAACCGATGAGCTACTGCGTGCGGGCTTTAATAAGCCTGAGATATTTAAAGCACTCGATTGGTTAGAGCAACTAGCTGATTTACAACACAGTGACGAATCTCCTTATTTAATAGCTAACCCTAAAGATGCAGTGCGTATATTTACCGATAGCGAGTGCCAAAGGCTCAGTGCTGAGTGCCGTGGCTTTTTAATGTTTATTGAGCAAATAGGCGTAATTAACAATGTAACACGTGAAATGGTAATGGACTGTTTAGCCTCTCTCGATCAACCAACTATAAGCCTAGAAGACTTAAAGTGGATTGTACTTATGATCTTGTTTAACGTTCCTGGCTCTGAAGAGGCATATGAGCAAATGGAAGATTTGATTTTTGATGAACCCAGCGAACTTCTTCATTAGAGATAATTATCTTAATTGTACTCAAATTACTTAAAAGGATAAGCACGGCATTGCTTGTATCTTTAAGTGGTTTGGGTATATTAGGCGAAAATTCACCAACCTATTAGGATCACCATGAGTAAAATCGACCATTCGCTTTTCTCGGCGAACAAGCACGCCCTCGAAAAAGAATACGAGATATGCCCACAGTGTGGTTCAGAGTTAGTGATCCGCAATAGTAAATCAGGCCCTTTTTTAGGATGCGCAAGTTATCCCAAATGCGATTTTATTAGGCCGTTGGCACATCACGATAGTAACGAAATTAAAGTTCTTGAAGATTCAGCATGCCCGCAGTGCAGCAAACCGCTGGTGGTTAAAAATGGGCGCTACGGTATGTTTATTGGGTGTACGGGTTATCCAGAGTGTCATTACATTGCTAACGAAAATGAAGAAAAACAAAGCGAAGACACTTTGCCAAGTTGCCCTAAATGCAAAAAAGGTCATTTAGTCGCGCGCAGTAATAAATTTGGTAAAGTATTTTATTCTTGTGATTGCTATCCAAGTTGTAAATACACACTTAATAATAAACCTGTTGAACACCCGTGTCCTGAATGTAACTGGCCCATAGTCATAGAGAGAAATATGGCAAACGGCACATTATTGCAATGCCCACAAAAAAGCTGCATGCATAAGCTCACCCCAACTGAATAACGTTTAATTATATCTGGAGACTACTTTGTCAGACCTTTCAAATACGCCCACTGCAATAACATGCTTAACGCAAGGCGAAGTTATTTTATACCCAACAGAAGCTGTATATGGTTTAGGTTGTGATCCAGATAATCAACAAGCCGTTGAGGCACTATTAGCTATTAAGCAGCGCCCGGTTGAAAAAGGACTTATTTTAATTGCTGATAACTACGGACAATTATTAAAATACGTAGATGATGCAAAAATACCAATGGATAAACGAGCTGATATTTTTTCGAGTTGGCCTGCTGCAATTACATGGGTTATGCCTGCATCTAAAAACACGCCTAAATGGCTCACAGGGCAGTTTGATACCATTGCAGTCAGAGTAACAAACCATCCAACAGTAAAACGTTTGTGCCAAGAGTTTGGTAAGCCACTAGTATCAACCAGTGCAAACTTAACCGGTCAAGAAACGGTAATTAGTATTGAGCAAGCTAAAGCGCAATTTACAGAACAAGTTGGCTTTTACGTTGATGAGGCGTTAGGTGGTAATACTCAACCAAGCACAATAAAAGATGCCATGACTGGCAAAATATTTAGAGGTTAATATGCAAAGCGAATTATTAAATCAAGTAAAAGCATACTTTATGGCTTTGCAAGACACTATTTGCCAAGGTTTGGAGGCTGCAGATGGCAGTGCTAAATTTATAGAGGATAACTGGCAGCGAGCAGAAGGCGGTGGTGGTCGTACACGTGTAACCACAAATGGCGCTGTAATAGAGCAAGGCGGAGTTAATTACTCTCATGTATTTGGCGCTTCAATGCCAGGTTCTGCAACAGCACACAGACCAGAGCTTGCAGGACGCAGCTTTCATGCATGTGGTGTGTCGTTAGTTATTCATCCTAAAAACCCTCACGTACCAACAAGTCATGCCAATGTGCGCTTTTTTATAGCCGAAAAAGAAGGCGAAGAGCCAATATGGTGGTTTGGTGGCGGGTTTGATCTCACTCCTTTTTACCCAGTATTAGAAGACGTACAGCATTGGCATCAAGTTGCTCACGACATTTGTGCGCCATTTGGTAGTGAAGTTTATCCAAAATACAAAACATGGTGCGACGAGTACTTTTATTTAAAGCACAGAGATGAGACTCGCGGAGTAGGCGGTTTGTTTTTTGACGATTTAAACGAACTTGGTTTTGAAAAGAGTTTTGCGTTTATGCAATCGGTGGGTAATGGCTTTTTAGATGCCTATTTACCTATTATTGAACGTCGCAAAAATGACGAATACACAGAACAACAACGTGATTTTCAGCTTTATCGTCGCGGACGTTATGTCGAGTTTAATTTAGTATGGGATAGAGGCACTTTATTTGGATTACAAAGTGGCGGGCGCACTGAGTCTATATTAATGTCTATGCCACCACTTGCACGCTGGGAATATAACTATAAACCAGAGCCAAGTAGCCCAGAAGCTAACCTATATCAGTATTACTTACGCCCGCAAGAGTGGTTAACTAGTCAACCAAGTGAGTTGATAGCCAGAGAGTGGCAACTATAACAATTACACAGTAATCAAAAGGGCGCTAATTAGCGCCTTTTTGCATTGTGGCTAAATACAAATTTAATGCTGATTGATCATATGCGTTGCTAGTTGAGAGAATGATTGCTTTAAGCCTTCACGTAACAACGGATTGTCTATTTCTATATCCAGCGTTTTATTCATGCAGTACATCCATTGATCGCGCAATGCTTTATCTACAGTAAAAGGCATATGTCTTTTACGTAGCATTGGCTGGCCATGTTTTTCAGTAAATAGGTTTGGCCCGCCTAACCAACCAGATAAAAATTCAAAAAATACTTGGCGAATTCGATCTAATGGCAGAGGATGCATATCATATAACGGTTTAGCGTATTCATCTGACTCCATTATGTCGTAGAATCGATTGGAGATAGCACGCGCCCCTTTCTCTCCACCTATTATTTCATACGGTGTTTTTTCAGGAGTAGGAGCCTGTTGCTCAGGAGCTGGCTTAGATTTAGAAAAAAGTCGTTTAATCATATTACTTATCATCGTTAATAGGCAGTATATAGCTGCAAAGAGGTTGCTTTAAAATGGACAAATATGCGGTTTTTGGAAATCCAATTAAACATTCAAAATCCCCCGCGATACATAAACAATTTGCTGTATCACTGGGTGAGCAAATCGACTATCGCGCAATATTAGCACCTATCGATAACTTTGAAAAAACAGTATTGTCTTTTTTTGAGCAAGGCGGTGTTGGTGCTAACGTTACAATGCCATTTAAAGAGCAAGCCTATGCAATGGCTGATGAGCTTACGCCATTAGCTAAAATTGTAGGGGCTGTTAATACATTAAAAAAACGAGATGATGGCACATTACTCGGTGATAACACCGATGGTGTGGGCTTTGTAAATGATTTACTCGCTAATAAAGTTACTATAACTAATAAACGCATTTTAATTATTGGTGCGGGCGGTGCCGCTCGAGGAGTTATTTTACCTTTGTTAGAGCATAATCCTCAGGAAATAATAATAGTTAATCGCACAGCACAAAAAGCCCAAGAACTCGCAGAGCTGTTTACTCAATATGGACCAGTATCTGGCTTTGGCTTTGATGATTTACCAGTAAGCGATTACTCACTAATTATAAACTCTACATCTAGCAGTATGAATAATGAGCTTCCAGCTCTTGATGAAAAACACATAACTAACTGTGAAGTCGCTTATGACATGTTTTATTCACTGCAAAATACCATTTTTATGAATTGGGTTGCACAGCATAATATTAACGCTAAGCTTTTAGATGGCAGTGGCATGTTAGTTGGCCAAGCTGCTCAAGCATATTATGTATGGCGTAATAAAATGCCAAAAATACTTCCCGTCGTTGATGCGCTCAAACAAGGAACGCTTAAATGAATCAGGCAATACAATTTATAGATAGGCTAGAGTTTAGAGAGCCCGATCATCAGTTAGTATTTTTTGCACAAGTTAGTGGCATGCTGGTGGAGTGTGTAATAGAAGTAAATACACTTAAATTAACAGACGAAAGCCATGCAACAGAGTATTTTGAAAAGTATCGTTTTGATTACGAAGAACGTGCCGAGGAGCTTATCGAAGAAGAGAGCTATAACTCGGCAGGCCAAATTGAAGTAAGCTTATTAACTTAAGTTAGCGATTTCAGCTAAGTATTCATCTTTAAGTGATACATAGTTATCGGCAGATATTTTTAAAAAGGCAAGTTCTTGCTCCGTTAGAGGGCGGGCTTGCTTAGCCGGACTCCCTACATATAAGTAACCAGACTCTAAGCGTTTGTTTGGTGGTACCAAAGAGCCGCCACCTATAATTACATCATCTTCAACAACCACGTTATCCATAATAATAGCGCCCATACCTACAAGTATACGGTTTCCTAATATACATCCGTGCAGCATTACCTTATGACCAACTGTTACATCGTCACCTATAATAAGTGGGTAACCATCAGGATTGCTTTTAGTTGCACGAGATAAATGCAATACACTGCCATCTTGTATATTGGAGCGTTTACCAATACGTATATAGTTAACATCACCACGTGCAGCTACTAACGGCCACACACTACTATTATCACCTAAAGTAATGTTACCAACCAAAACCGATGACTCATCAATATAAACAGACGAATTAAATGAAGGAGTAACACCTTTATAAGAACGAATTGCCATAGTTAGTACCTTTTAGATCATGATTATTAGTATTTGAGTGTATCAGCAAGGTTATTTTTGTACCATAAAAGGCGCCGTTTGGTTACAAAACTATCAGTTTTAGGGGGTTTAGTTCAGATACTGACCGAACAGCATCTTTTTTTACTTTTTCTTTAAAAAAGTACTTGCGTAAAAATCTGTTCTCCCTATAATGCGACCCCACTGAGACGGGAAACGCTGAAGCATAGCGAGGCACGAACTACTCAGAGAGTTAAATAAAACTTCGGTTTTAAATCTTCCAAAAAGAAAGTTTAAAACTAAGTGTTGACTCGAAAAATAAAGGGTGTATTATTCGCATCCCTTGAGACGCTAAAGCGACTCAAAACGTTCTTTAACAATATAAAGCAATCATCTGTGTGGGCACTCGTACAGATTGAGTTCTAACAGCCAACCTACTTAGGTAGCGAGGCAAACAAATTAGAGTCTCAATTGAAAACTGAGTGACCAACAGAATAGTTATTTCGGTAATTATTCGGCACAGTCAATTCAATATCGAAAGATATTAAAATAAATTCAGAATTCATTGAGCTGTCGAAAGACATAAAACTTTTTAATTGAAGAGTTTGATCATGGCTCAGATTGAACGCTGGCGGCAGGCCTAACACATGCAAGTCGAGCGGTAACAGAAAGTAGCTTGCTACTTTGCTGACGAGCGGCGGACGGGTGAGTAATGCTTGGGAACATGCCTTGAGGTGGGGGACAACAGTTGGAAACGACTGCTAATACCGCATAATGTCTACGGACCAAAGGGGGCTTCGGCTCTCGCCTTTAGATTGGCCCAAGTGGGATTAGCTAGTTGGTGAGGTAATGGCTCACCAAGGCGACGATCCCTAGCTGGTTTGAGAGGATGATCAGCCACACTGGGACTGAGACACGGCCCAGACTCCTACGGGAGGCAGCAGTGGGGAATATTGCACAATGGGCGCAAGCCTGATGCAGCCATGCCGCGTGTGTGAAGAAGGCCTTCGGGTTGTAAAGCACTTTCAGTCAGGAGGAAAGGTTAACGGTTAATACCCGTTAGCTGTGACGTTACTGACAGAAGAAGCACCGGCTAACTCCGTGCCAGCAGCCGCGGTAATACGGAGGGTGCGAGCGTTAA
>NZ_JBEOOL010000028.1:0-59407 GCF_040309225.1 Pseudoalteromonas sp. GW168-MNA-CIBAN-0100
TTGAACCAAAATAGGAACTCAGCTATGGTTTGTTTATCAATAAAAACAAATTTAAAAACGAGTTAATCTACAGGCTCATTATCCGCAATTTGATTCACTTAATTTTTACGAACAAATACTCCTTACCTGTAACTGGCTGGCATTAGGGTGCGTGTATTTACATAGAGCAAAACTTGCCGGTACTTTAGCTAAGTTATACCAAGTGGCGGGCTTTGCACTTGCAGGGTTAGCAGGGCTTTTTGCTATTAAAACACTGCTTGACGACAACCCATTATTTGAATCACTTTACATAGGTGAGCTGCCAATATTTAACTGGTTATTACTATTGTGGTTAGTACCTGCAGGATTAACGCTTTGGCTGGCCAAGCTTGTAAAACCAATAAACGCTAAAGCTACGCCATTTATATTGGCCGTTGCGGGTGGGTTTATATTATTGGCAATAAACAGCTTTATTCGCCAATACTGGCAAGGGCCTTATATTTACTTATCAAAAGGCGCAAGTAATGCAGAGCTTTATAGCTACTCTGTTATTTGGTTAGTAATGGGTGCGGGTACTGTTATTTTTGGTCATTTAAAAAACCAGTTATTAATACAAAAAGTAGGCTTAGGCTTACTAGCTGCAGTTATTGTTAAAGTGTTTTTAATTGATATGGCTAACTTGGAGGGCTTACTTAAAGCGCTTTCGTTTATTGGATTAGGACTTTCGTTGGTGGGGTTAAGTTGGTTGTTCCAAAAGCTTAGAAGCCGAGTAAATCCAGTTTAACTTTTGAACACTTTATAAAGCAAAGCCCAGTGAAGATACTGGGCTTTTTGTTTTACGCTATTACTTGATAGCTTTTAACTAGAATACTTTTAACTAGCTCACTTTTTACTAGCTTATTATGTACTGTGATTAAGCAGTGCCTTTAGTTTGCCCGGTTTAATTGGCTTACTTAAATAATGAATATTAGCGGCTTTGGTTTCTTGTTTAAGCTCGGTGTCGCGTACTGCGGTAATTAAAATAGCGGGCACTTGGCTTTGCCAAATTTCGCGCAGGGTTTTAATTAGCGTTATGCCATCGCAGTCATTGCCTAATTGGTAGTCCATTAAAATAACATCGGGTGCACCGTTTTGCTTAGCGTGCGCCAGTACATTATTTACATTATCAAATAGCGTGTAATTAGCTTGCCACTTTTTAAGTAAGCTTGCCATTGCAGCTAGGTTTTCAGGGTCGTCGTCTACGGCAACAATATTAATTGCTGCACGGTTTTCTATTAGGCTGTTTGTCGTACTTTTTTGTTGTACAAACTGCTCGTCACCATAAGGTACTTCAATGCTAAAACGGCTACCTTTATTGGGCTCAGAATGCACATCAAGCGGCAAACTTAATAAGTCAGCCATACGTTTTACAACACCTAAGCCTAAGCCTACGCCTTTGTTATCGCCCGACTCAACACGGTAAAAGTCGTTAAATATTTTAGCTTGCTCTACTTCGCTAATACCAGGGCCTGTATCCCATACTTCTATTCGTAAATTGTGCTTTCGGTTCCTACAGGCAATTAATACACGGCCATTATCGGTGTATTTAACTGCATTAGAGAGCAAGTTTTGAATAATTCGGCGCAAATAGGTTATATCGCTGTGCACAATTTGCTGGTTTGAACGCACACTAAGCTTAAGGCCTTTATCACTTGATAAAATAGCGTATTCACTTTGCAATGGCGCTAAAATATCTTCAATATAAAAGTGGCGAGGGGTTGGGGTCATAGCGCCTTGTTCTAGCTTGGCTATTTCAAGTAGCGCCGACATTAAATGCACGGTTGAATCGAGACTGTCGCCTAATTTTTCAAAGCTGTTTTGGTTAGTGCTGTCGAGTTGCTTTTCGTCAATGGCAGCAAGGTATAAACGTGCTGCGTTTAACGGCTGTAAAATGTCGTGGCTCGCCAGTGCTAAAAAGCGCGTTTTACTGTCGTTGGCTTGCTCTGCTTCTCGTTTGGCTAAAGTAAGTGCTTGCTCGGTTTGTACACGGCTATCTATTTGAGCTTGTAAGTCTCTATTAATGGTTTGCACTTCTTGAGTTCGCGCTTCTATGCGGTTTTCAAGATCCATATTTACTTCTTCAAGCGCATTTTGCGTACTTATGTGATTGGTAATATCCGAAAAGCTGGTAACAAATCCGCCATCGGGCAGCGGATTACCAATCATTTCGTATACTTGGCCATTACGACGGTGGCGAATAAAGTGATGCGAGCTGCCGTATTTTAAATGCTGCACACGTTTTTCTACTTGGCGTTCTATTTCGCCAGGGCCACATTCACCACGGTTAGCGTTGTATCTAATAATATCTTCTATGGGTTGGCCTACTTCTAAAAATCCTTCAGGGTAGCCAAACATTTCGCTGTAGCGCTTATTCCAAGCTACTAGCTTTAAATCTTTATCGACAACCGAAATACCATGGCTTAAATTTTCGAGTGAGGTAAATAACAAATTTTGATTAAATTGCAGCGCTTGTGTGGTTTCGTCAAAAAAGTTTACAACTTCTTCAAACGCCATACGCTTACCCGACGATACCGTATGTATTAATGCTTGTGCGGACGATGCGCCAAGCACGCCTGTTAACGCGCGTTCGCAGTAGGCTATAAATTCAGGCTCTGGGTGTGCGTTGTTATCGCTCAAGTGATGGGCGAGTGCGTAATGCGCCAATACTTGTTGGCTGCGCTGAATACCTAAAAAGGTTTGCAGTAGTATTTTAAAGTCGTAAACAGTGGCTTTTACGTCTTTATTTAAGCGCCTTGATAAAATAGCCTGATCTTTAGGGTTAACAAAAGCAGCTGCCTGAATCTTATCAATTAAGCGTTCCTCAGCCCCAAGTGAAAAACTAATATAACACCCAATATTGGCAAACAAAGCTATCAAGGTTCCGCGTGTTATAAGCGTTTGTTGTAGCTCGCTATCAAGCGTTGCACCGGCATCGAGTATTGGCAGCATTAAAAATAGTACCCAGCAAATAAAGCCTGCTACTAAACCTGCATAAACCCCATAAGCATGGCCTTTTCGCCAGTATAAACCGCCCACAATAGCGGGTAATAATTGAGTAACAAGTGAAAAAGCAACTAAGCCCATACTTGCCAGTGCGCTGCTATGGCCAAACCATTGCTGATAGAAATAGGCCAAAATTAATATGCCTGCAATAGCAAAGCGCCTTACAAGCAAAATACGAGACTTATAACTGGTGGTAATTAAGTTGCGTTTAAATTTACGACGTAGCATTAGGGGTAATACCACATCGTTTGAAATCATCGTGCTTAATGTAAGCGTTGCTACCACTATCATTGCGGTGGCGGCTGATAGTCCACCTATAAATACAAAGGTGGTTAAAAAGGCGTTGTCGTTAATTAACGGTAGGGCAAGTACAAAGCTATCTGGTGAATAGCCGCTGCCAATTTCAGGATGAATTGCCGCAGTCGCAATAGGTAAAATCATTGCGGCAGTTAATAGTAAATACAGCGGAAAAGCCCAGCGAGCGGTAAGTAAGTGGCGTTTGTTTTGGTTGTCGACCACGGTTACATGAAACTGGCGTGGTAAACATATAATAGCCGCCGCAGCCATTAAAGACTGGCCAATAAAGTTAAAGCTAAAGAAGTTAAAGTCGCTCCAATGGGCCCAAATCGACTCGGTTACTTTATTTGAAGTAGGCTCTGGCATATTAAATAAGGTGTAAACAGCAAGGCCTGCTACAGCAATAAGTGCAATAAGTTTAATCATTGATTCAAACGCGACAGCAAGCATTAACCCAGAGCGATACTCTGTTACGTCCACTTTGCGGGTACCAAAAAATATTGCAAATAAGGCCATAATTAATGTGGCAGAAAGCGCGAGCATATCGCCTGATATTTTATTACTGTTTTGCAAAAGTAAAAAGCTGGTACTAAGCGCTTTTAATTGCAGTGCAATGTAGGGAATAGTCGCCAGCAGCGCAATAACAGTAACCATAATAGCGGTAGTTTGGCGTTTGCCGTAACGAGCTGAAATAAAGTCAGCAATAGTGGTTATGTTTTGTTTTTTGCTTACCAGTACCAGCTTACGTAAAAACCCTTGGCCGAATAAAAACAGCAGCGCAGGGCCCAATAATATTGGCAAATAACTCCAACTGCTGGTGGCGGCTGTACCCACTGAGCCGTAGTAAGTCCAAGAGGTACAGTAAATCCCAAGTGAGAGTGAATACACAAAAGGGTGATGGCTAATACGCTTTGCCAAAGGGGTTGTTTTATCGCCCCAATTGGCGAGCCAAAACAGCACACCTATATAACTTAAAGCAACAATAATGAGTACGGCAGTCATGTTGTTATTAAACCTTATTATTTTAAATAGTCCCCCAACCCTATGAGGGATTAACACAATACCAGAACTGAGGTTAAGTGTGAGGCTTGAATTTAAAATAAAACTTTCATTTTATTTCTATCTTATTGAATATTAATAACAAAAATAAAATCATCTCAAGCATTAGACTAATGTCGCATTAATGACCAACTTATCAATTTAATCATAAAGCCAGCTTACAAAAACAGCCTAAGTAATTGAAATAATATAAAAATATATAAAACACGCTTGAATGATAAATACAGTTTACGTAAACGTTAACAAGCTGTTACGACTATGGTCTCAATTCAATATGTAACCAGCGTTGCTAAATTGGTAAGCGAAGATAAAAAACCACTCATCGCGATATTGCGGTGCTTAAAGGGGAAAACAAAAATGGCTTTTAAAGATGAAGAACAAGCAAAAGCTTATTGGGCAGAAAACATTTCGCTGTTATTTAAACTGTTAGCAGTGTGGTTTGTTGTGTCTTTCGGCTTTGGCATATTACTGGTTGATGTACTTAATGAAGTGCGTTTTTTTGGGTTTAAACTTGGCTTCTGGTTCGCCCAGCAAGGCGCGATTTATACCTTTGTTGCTTTGATTTTTGTGTACGTTTTCAAAATGAATACGTTAGATAAAAAATACGGCGTAGACGAATAGGAGCTAAGCAATGGATGTTCAAACACTCACGTTTATAATTGTTGGTTTAAGCTTTGCGCTTTATATCGGCATAGCAATTTGGGCCCGTGCGGGTTCAACTAAAGAGTTTTATGTAGCAGGTGGCGGCGTACCTCCTCTTGCTAATGGTATGGCAACGGCTGCCGATTGGATGAGCGCCGCGTCGTTTATTTCAATGGCGGGTATTATTTCGTTTGCAGGTTACGATGGCAGTGTTTACTTAATGGGGTGGACAGGTGGTTATGTACTATTAGCCATGTGTTTAGCGCCTTACTTACGTAAATTCGGCAAGTTTACTGTGCCTGATTTTATTGGCGACCGTTACTACTCACGCACCGCGCGTTTAGTAGCAATTGTATGTGCCATATTCATTTGTTTTACTTACATTGCAGGGCAAATGCGTGGCGTAGGCGTAGTATTTTCACGCTTTTTAGAAGTAGAAATTGAAACTGGTGTTTACATTGGTATGGTGATTGTATTCTTTTATGCGGTACTTGGCGGCATGAAAGGGATTACCTATACACAAGTAGCGCAGTATTGTGTACTTGTATTTGCCTACCTTGTACCAGCTATTTTCATCTCGATGATGATGACGGGTCACTTCTTCCCACAAACCGGTTTTGGTGCCACATTAATTGGCAGCGATGGCGTGTACGTACTTGATAAACTAGACGGCTTAAGCGCTGAACTTGGTTTTGCGCAATATACCGAAGGCTCTAAGAGCATGATTGACGTGTTCGCTATTACTGGCGCGTTAATGGTAGGTACTGCTGGTTTACCACACGTAATTGTTCGCTTTTTCACTGTACCTCGTGTAAAAGACACGCGTATTTCTGCAGCATGGACACTTGTGTTCATCGCGATTGTTTATACTACAGCACCTGCGGTTGCAGCCTTTGCTCGCGTAAACATGGTTGATACTATTAATGGTAAAGACGGTAGCGGTACAGCTTACGCAGAAGCACCAGGATGGATTAAAAACTGGGAACGCACAGGTTTAATTACATTTGATGATAAAAACGGCGATGGCAAAATGTTCTACACGGCGGGTAAAATCACCGATCCGAACAGTGCTAACGAAGTAAACGTAGACCGCGACATTATGGTATTAGCAAATCCAGAGATTGCTAACTTACCAGCATGGGTAATCGCACTTGTAGCTGCTGGTGGTATTGCCGCTGCACTTTCTACAACAGCAGGTTTACTACTGGTTATTTCGACCTCCGTTTCGCACGATTTACTCAAGCGAACCCTCAAGCCCGATATTACCGACAAGCAAGAGTTACTTGCAGCGAGGTTGGCAGCCATGGTCGCTATTGTTATCTCCGCGTACTTTGGTATTAACCCGCCTGGGTTTGTGGCATCGGTAGTGGCATTTGCATTCGGCTTGGCGGCAGCGAGTTTCTTCCCAGCAATTATTATGGGTATATTCTCTAAAACAATGAACCGCGAAGGCGCCATTGCAGGCATGGTAACGGGTATTGGCTTTACCGCTGCGTATATCATTTTCTTCAAGTTTGTTAGCCCAGAGCTAAACAGCCCTGAAAACTGGTTCTTAGGTATTTCGCCTGAAGGTATTGGCTTAATTGGTATGATTATTAACTTTGCAGTTGCTGCAATTGTTCTTAAGTTTACTAAACCTACACCGGTTGAAATTCAAGAAATGGTTGAAAGCATTCGTAACCCAAAAGGGTCTGCAGAAGCACACGACCACTAGGCTACAATTTATAGATATAGTTTAGAAAACATAAAGCACCAAAAGCCCGACTTTAGTCGGGCTTTTTATTTGTTTAATAAATAAGTACATTAGATTGGTACATCACCATTTAAAGAGCGAATACAATGAGTGTAGAACAACAAGAAATAGCCCAATACGTTTGTTTACAAGCGCCTTTTACACTGCTTGATAGCAGCGCATGCGAATATTTTGTAAATCATCTTGATATTATTTACCTCACCCGCGAAAACCAAACTCAGTGGTTACAAAGTGAAAACCCTAAACTGTTTTTAATTCGCTCTGGTTTGTATGACCTAGTTGATGGTAAGGGCGATGTTGTTACACGCTTAGCGCAAGGTGACTATTTTGGTTTTCCGTCGCTGTTAACCGGTGAGGCAATTCAAAATAGGTTGGAAGTACAAAAAGAGGGCATAGTGTATATGCTCTCTCAAACGCACTTTGATTTTTTACGCAGAGAATATAAATCGTTTGAGCAATACTTTGTACGCGCTCATGCTAATCGGTTGTTGTCATCGCATTATAAAAGTAAAAACGATAGTTGGTCTGAACGTAAAATATCAGAGCTGATGACCCGCACCGCCATTACGCTTTCGCCCGATGCAAGTATTAGGCAAAGTGCTAAAAAAATGAAAGAGCATGGTGTGTCGTCAATAATGATAACGCAGCACGCACACTTAGTAGGGGTGGTAACCGACCGCGACTTACGTAATCGAGTACTTGCCGAAGAAGTAGATCCACAAGACGCAGTAAGCAGTATTATGACCGCCAAGCCCAAGTTTATATTTGAAAATAACCGGGTGTTTTCGGCGCTACACTTAATGCTTAAATACAATATTCATCATTTACCCGTGCTTGACGAAAACCATAACCCAATAGGGATGATAACCAGCACCGATTTACTGCGTCAACAAAAAAGCGACCCCGTACAGCTTATTGGGCGCATATATAAAGCGCATACTGTTACTGATTTAAAACGCTACGCAAAAGAAATCCCCGAACTTTTGCGTGGTTTTTCGTACAACATTGACGACATATCGCTCATTGGTAAATTACTCAGTGGTTTAACCGATGCGCTTACATCGCGCCTGATTCACTTATTTCAAGAAGAGCATGGCGCAGCGCCAACCAGCTTTAGTTTTATTTGCTTTGGCTCGCAAGCACGCGAAGAACAAACCCTGCACTCAGATCAAGACAACGGCTTGTTACTCCCTAACGACTTAACCACCGAGCAACACGCTTACTTTAAAAGTATGGGGGAGTTTGTATGTGAGAATTTAGTTGAGTGCGGCATTAGGCGTTGCCCAGGTAATATTATGGCAAGCAGTGATGAGTGCCGTATGAGCGTAAACGATTGGAGCGAGCGCTTTTTTAAATGGATAAAAAGCCCTACTCCTAATGCAATGCTTAACTGTAAGATATTTTTTGACTTGCGATTTATTGAAGGTTCAAACGCTTTATACACGGCTTTTTGCGAGCAACTAATTCGTATATCACGTAACGACTTATTCTATGCCGCAATGGCAACCGACATAAGCAGCAACAGCGTGCCAATTGGTTTATTTAATAAATTTAAAACCGAAAAAACAGATCAAAATAATAAATACATAGATTTAAAAAAACGCGGTGTCGTAATTATAAATGACATAGTGCGGTTATACGCTTTAAAAGCGGGTATTAGGCGCGCCAACACGCAAGAGCGATTAGACGCACTACTAAAACATAAACTGATCAGCAAAGAAGATATATACAACCTAAAAGACTGCTGGCGGTTCTTAACGCAGCTTCGCTTGAGTACACAAATAAACGAAGAGGGCTTACCGAGTAATTGTATTAATCCTAATAAATTAAACTCACTAGAGCGCCATCAACTAAAAGAAGCGTTTTACCTTGTTAAACAAGCGCAGCAAGCCGCCGCGTTTAAGTTTGCTCGCGGCAGTTTATAATGATGGACTACTAACATGGTAAAAAAGCTGCTCACTCGGTATTTAAAGCGCCGTAAATTACTAGGCAAAAATGCCTTACAACAACGTTATTTGGTGATTGATTTAGAGCTCACTGGGCTTGATGCAAAACAGCACGAAATTGTATCACTAGCGTGGGTGATAATAGATAACCAATGTATAAAAATGAGCGAGTCGCAGCACCTTATAAATAAAGACGTAAAAAGCCTTGAGCAAAGTCCTGTTTTTCATGGGATTAGCGACGATGCTATAACAAAAGGACAGAGCTTGTGCAGTATATTAACGCAATTGAGCTGCCATTTTAGCGACTGTATTTTAGTGTTTCATAATGCCATGCTCGACTGGGGTTTTTTAAAAATAGCGCTTAAAAATGCCAATATAACAATACGGCCTAAACTGATACTCGACACACTGCATATTGAGCAAAAGCGCTTACTCCATCATTCAACTGAAATAAAACAAGATGATTTAACCCTTAATGCATGCCGCACACGTTATGAGTTACCAAGCTATCATTGCCATCATGCCCTCACTGACGCACAAGCAACCGCTGAGTTACTGCTAGCCCAGTGCCATCAAATAAGCCGTGGCAAAAAGCTAAAAGTAGGCGAGTTGACGTAGGTTGGATAGAGGACAGCGAAACTCAACGATAAAATGCCTTATCGGTTAACACCGAGGTTTAGTAATATACAGTTTACTTTTATTGTTGTATGTATAATTATGGGTACAGTTACGTAATCATTATCTAACTAATCACTTCAAGGACGATCATGAAACTCATCACTAGTATTTTCTTAACCTTATTCCCACTCATCACTTTTGCTAATTCAAGCTTAGCCACAAATCGCCATATTGCAGTTCAAGGTACTGCAGAGGTGCTTGCCAATCCTGATATCGCTAAAATACTATTTCAAATTATAAGTATTAAAAACGAACCTTTAGCAGCTAAGAACGATCTTGATAATAAAGTTAATTTACTAATTGACGGACTAAATCAATTTGAAATAACTGCCGATGATGTAGTTGCTTCAAGTGTTAAAGTTGAAAAAACGGGTATGGATTACATTGAAACAGGGCATCAGGCCCCCGCAGAATACGCAGCTATAAGGACCTTTGAAGTAACACTAAAAAATATTGAAAGAGTGAATGATTTAAGTGATTTTTTATTGAGTTTAAAAGTAAATGCGATTCAAAATACTGAGTTTTTATCTTCAAAAGCTGAGCTGTTACAAGCACAAGCTACACAACAAGCACTTAATAACGCAAAAGAAAAAGCAAATATGCTTGCTAACTCCTTTGGTACAAAAGTGGGTGAAGTACGCACTATTAGCTCAACTCAAAAAAGCGTTTACAGTGGCTTTGGTGCAGCGGTTAAAAAAATAGATAGAGTAAATCCAATAAGCGATTCATTTCCTAAAGCTCGCAAAAATTATCTACAACAAACGGTAAGCTTTAAATCATCAATAAACGTGGTGTTTGATTTAGAGGTAGATGAATAAGGTAGGGCGTGTTTTTCTTTCGATGTTGAATTTGCAGCGGTATGTTTGGTATTAAAGCAAGGCAGAGCCTATGGTGTGTAGTTATTCCACATAAGTAGGCGATAACACAGCATAAATACCAAACATGCGCTGCCCTTTGGGTTCGTCCTAGGGACAACTCACTCTTTGTTGCTCAGTTTTTACTTAGCCCACTAGGTTTCAAATCTCGCGCCGCGATTAAATAGCCCCTAGATAGAACAAATTTAACCCTGAAAGGTCAACACGCCCCAAAATTTTCATTTCAAATACATTTTCATAATGTAAGCTGGCTTTAAGTTTTTGATTAATTTGAAGGTAGCCATATAATGAGCGATGAAAATAACACGTTAAAAGCACAAACTGAGGCAAAAATAGCAGCAGGGCGTAAAGGTAATCCTGATTTTATGAAAGGTGTTGATGAAACGATTGCACAAGCAAAAGCGTTTCAACAAGGTGCTAATGCAATTGATTTAAACCAAAGCGCACCAAGTTTTGAGTTACCAAATCAACATGGTCAATCGGTGCAGTTAACCGAGTTACTTGCTAAAGGGCCTGTGGTTGTTACTTTTTATCGTGGAAGTTGGTGTCCGTACTGCAATTTACAGCTCAAAGCGCTTCAAGCACGTTTACCTGAAATTCACGCATTAGGCGCACAATTGGTGGCTATTAGCCCACAAGTACCCGATGGCTCACTTAGTGATGATGAAATAAGTAAAATGGATTTTTTAGTGCTGAGTGATCAAAATGCCGATGTAGCAGCAAGCTACGGCGTAGCATGGCAAGTACCCACATTTTTACTAGAGCATATGCGAGTAGACAGAGGTCTAGATTTAGAGTCGGTTAACAATGGCAATAGTAGTGTTTTACCGATCCCTGCCACCTTTGTTTTAGATAAACAAGGTAAAGTGACTTGGCGTTATGTTGATGTTGATTATCGTACTCGTTCTGAGCCAGAAGATATAATTAGCGCATTAAAAAATTTAGTATAAAAAACTTAATTTAAAAAGTCAGAACCATCAAAGAGCTTGCAATGCGTAAGCTCTTTAACCTTAATTTAAAGTTTCTAATGCTTCCCTCTTATAATCAGATGCAAGGTCGATTACAATACAGACATCTAAAAGGCGTATTGCCTTTATCTGCACGCTAAAAGAGTGGATTTTATATTTCATGGCAATCAAACTTGCAATTAATGGTTTTGGTCGTATTGGTCGAAATATTGTCCGCGCGTTATACGAGTCTGGTTTGAGCGACGATATAAAAATTGTTGCGATTAACGAACTTGCTGATCCTGAAGCTATTGCTCATTTATTAAAATACGACACATCCCACGGTCGTTTTTCTTTTCCTGTAAAACTTGGTGAAGACACCATTAGTGTTGCAGGCGATACCATTGCACTTTTTTGTGAAGAAAACCCAATTGAATTACCTTGGCAAACGCTCGATGTAGACGTTGTACTTGAATGTACGGGTGTTTATCACTCGCGTGAACATGCGCAGCTACATATTACTGCAGGCGCTAAAAAGGTGTTGTTTTCACACCCGGCTGATAACGATGTTGATGCTACGATTGTGTATGGCATTAACGACGATGAGCTTAAACGCGAGCACACAATTGTGTCTAACGGCTCGTGTACAACTAACTGTGTTGTGCCGGTTATTAAAGTATTAGATGATGCATTTGGTATTGAGTCGGGCGCTATTACAACGATTCATGCGTCGATGAACGATCAACAAGTGATTGATGGTTATCATCATGATTTACGCCGTACACGCGCTGCAAGCCAATCAATTATTCCAGTTGATACAAAGCTCGCTCGTGGTATAGACCGTATTTTACCTAAATTTAAAGGCCGTTTTGAAGCCATCGCCGTACGTGTTCCTACTATAAATGTAACGGCAATGGATTTAAGTGTAACGGTTAATACCGATGTAGATTTAAACGCAGTAAATAACGCACTTAAAGCACAAGCAAAAGACCGCTTAGAAGGTATTTTAAGTTATACCGAAGAGCCGCTTGTATCGGTTGATTTTAATCACGACCCACATTCTTGTATTATTGATGGCACACAAACACGTGTTAGTCACAAACGACTGATAAAGTTATTAGTATGGTGTGATAACGAATGGGGTTTTGCTAATCGCATGCTCGACACAGCGCGTGCTATGATGGCAGTGAATAAGTAATTTATTAATATAATAATTTTAAACGTATTTTTCAGGTTCAGTATCGTTAACTAAGGAGATGTTCATGTCGGTCATAAAAATGGCAGATTTAGATTTAAACGGCAAACGCGTATTAATTCGTGAAGATTTAAATGTACCAGTTAAAGCAGGTAAAGTGACGTCAGATGCGCGTATTCGTGCAGCACTACCTACTATTAAATTAGCGCTTGAGATGGGTGCTAAAGTAATGGTTATGTCACACCTTGGCCGTCCTACGGAAGGGGAATATGACGAAGAGTTTTCGCTAGCACCTGTCGCTGATTACTTAAACGATGCCCTTGAGCAAACTGTACGTTTAGAAAAAGATTACCTAAACGGTGTTGATATTGCTGATAACGAAGTTGTTGTTTTTGAAAATGTGCGCTTTAACAAAGGCGAGAAGAAAAACGACGAAGCCTTATCTAAGCAACTTGCAGCACTGTGTGATGTATATGTAATGGATGCATTTGGTACGGCTCATCGTGCACAAGCATCTACCCATGGCGTTGGCTTATTTGCTGATGTGGCATGTGCAGGTCCATTGTTATCAGCTGAGCTAGAAGCGTTAGGCAAAGCACTTGATAACCCAGCGCGTCCATTAGTAGCGATTGTTGGTGGTTCTAAAGTATCTACTAAGCTAACCGTTTTAGATTCACTTTCTAAAATTGTTGACCAATTAGTCACTGGCGGCGGTATTGCAAATACCTTTATTGCTGCATCAGGTAGCCCAGTTGGTAAATCGCTTTACGAACCTGATTTAATGGATGAAGCTAACCGTTTATGTGCAGCAGCGATTGCTAATAATGGTGAAATTCCGGTACCGACTGACGTAGTTGTTGGTAATGAGTTTTCTGAGTCTGCTGTAGCTACGCTTAAAGATGTAAGCGAAGTGACAAGCGATGATATGATTTTTGATATTGGTCCTGATACAGCGAGCAAGCTTGCAAAAATTATTGCAAATGCGGGCACTGTTGTATGGAATGGCCCTGTTGGCGTGTTTGAGTTTGACCAATTTGGTAATGGTACTCGTGCTATTGCTCAAGCAATTGCTAACTCAAATGCGTTTTCGATTGCTGGTGGTGGTGATACCTTAGCCGCAATTGATAAATACGGCATTGCCGATAAAGTTTCTTATATTTCTACTGGTGGTGGTGCGTTCTTAGAGTTTTTAGAAGGCAAAAAACTTCCAGCAGTTGAAATGCTAGAGTCGCGCGCTAAGTAATTTTAGTAGCGTAAGGTGGGGGTTAATAGCCCTCACCGACAATTAATTATTAAATACCTCTCACCCTAATTTAATAGTTAATTTAGACGGAATATTACTGCAAAGCAGTGGTTTTTCGTGGCGTTGTTATAACGCCAAACTAACACATCCGTTCAAACTAGATGGTAGGGAACTACTGTCGATAAATTGGAGAATACCCAATGGCTTTAATCAGTATGCGACAACTTTTAGATCATGCAGCAGAGCATGGTTACGGCGTACCTGCTTTTAACGTTAACAATCAAGAGCAAATGCGCGCAATAATGGAAGCGGCTGACAAAACAAACAGCCCAGTAATCGTTCAGGGATCAGCTGGTGCACGTGCTTATGCTGGTGCTCCATTTATTCGTCATATGATTTTAGCAGCCGTTGAAGAATGGCCACATATTCCGGTTGTTATGCACCAAGATCACGGCACATCGCCAGGCGTATGTCAGCGTTCAATTCAGCTTGGTTTTTCATCAGTAATGATGGATGGCTCGTTAATGAGCGACGGTAAAACTCCTTCAAGCTACGAATACAATGTAGAAGTAACGCGCGAAACTGTTGCTATGGCGCATGCTTGTGGCGTATCGGTTGAAGGCGAGCTAGGTGTACTTGGTTCACTGGAAACCGGTGAAGCTGGCGAAGAAGATGGTGTTGGCGCAGAAGGGTTACTAACCACTGAGCAAATGCTAACAGACCCAGAAGAAGCGGCTGACTTTGTAAATAAAACACATGTTGATGCACTTGCAATTGCCTGTGGTACTTCGCACGGAGCTTATAAATTTACACGTCCACCAACCGATGACATTTTAGCGATTGACCGCATTAAAGCGATTCATGCGCGTATTCCTAACACGCATTTAGTGATGCATGGTTCGTCTTCAGTTCCTCAAGAATGGTTAGAAATTATTAATCAGTATGGTGGCGAAATTCCAGAAACTTATGGTGTGCCAGTTGAACAGATTGTTGAAGGCATTAAGTTTGGTGTTCGTAAGGTAAATATTGATACCGATTTACGTTTAGCATCTACCGGTGCAATTCGCCGTCATATGGCGCTTAACCCATCTAACTTCGATCCACGTAAATACTTAGCTGAAGCAACTAAAGCAATGACAGAGATTTGTGTTGCACGCTATAACTCGTTTGGTACTTCTGGTCAGGCTAGTAAAATTAAGCCAATTTCACTTGATGAAATGCACCTTAAATACTTAAGCGGCGAGCTAGACCCTAAAATTAGATAATAGATCAATTTATAATTGATCATTATTAGGGCCTGTTTATCTTTCGAGGTTAAATTTGCAGCAGTATGTTTGGTATTTAGGCAAGGCAGAGCCTATGAAGTGTGGTTATTCCCCATAAATAGGCGATAACGTGGAATAAATGCCAAACATGCGCTGCCCGAAGGGTTCTGCCTAGGGGCAATTTACTCTTTGTTGCTCGGTTTTTACTTAGCCCGCTAGGTTACAAACCTCACGCCGCGATTAAATCGCCCCTAGATTGAACAAATTTTAATCCTGAAAGGTCAACAGGCCCTAAGCCAGTAACTTTGTTGCTGGCTTTTTTAATGTCAGCCCTTTTTATATTGCAGGTTACGGCTTCTATTGATCAGATCGCTGTACTATCAACGCCGTACTTTGGGATCACGCATTTACTAACACAGCCTTTTCGGATCATTACTTTACTAAGCCAAATACACTTTTTCGCTATTTTAGGCTCTGAGATAATTTGATCGTTATTTATTTGTATAAACAATCAACAACTTATGGCTTTGACTAGGTACAACTCTGATCTGAGAGTGGATCGGCTTGGTAAAAATCTGATCCTTTATTTTGGGCTTAGTAAAATTTAGATCTATTTTTAAACGTATTGATTGTTACACAGGCGGGTTTGTTAATTTTAAAATAGCTTTAAAGTTACTTTTAAACGATCGATCTGTAAAAAAGTCTTGGTTAGTAAAACAATGATCCCAGTTAATTTTGTATTATTTAATGATTCAACTAGCGACAAAAAGCAGATAATTTCAAAAATTAGCTATTTTATAAATTTATCGTAAATCTCTTTTTATTACGTTAAATATTAAAAAGGTTTTAAAAATATGACGTTAATGAGGTTTTTTGTCACTAATTTGTGTTTTTTTTACCACCATTTTAATTTACACGTTACACTTTCATAAAAATGTCATACTTAGTCATAATAATGAAAACTAATTCGATAGCGTAAGAGATAAATTGGAATGTCACGTAAAGTACTAGTCGTAGATGACGAAGCTCCTATCAGGGAGATGTTGGTTTTTGTTTTAGAGCAAAATGGATTTCAAGCAATTGAAGCAGAAGATTACGACTCTGCTATTGCAGCTATGGTTGAACCTTACCCAGATATGGTTTTACTTGATTGGATGTTACCAGGTGGAAGCGGTATTCAAATTGCTAAAAAGTTTAAGCAAAACGAACATACCCGCCAAATCCCAATTATTATGCTTACAGCCCGTGGCGAAGAAGAAGACAAAGTACGCGGCCTTGAAGTAGGTGCTGACGATTATGTAACTAAGCCGTTTTCTCCTAAAGAGCTTATGGCACGTATTAAAGCGGTTATTCGCCGTGTATCGCCAACCTCATTAGAAGAAGCGATTGAAGTACATGGCCTACGTTTAGACCCTATTTCGCATCGTGTTACCTCAGAAGGTAACGAGCTTGATATGGGGCCAACCGAATTTAGATTACTGCACTTTTTTATGACTCACCCAGAGCGTGTTTATAGCCGTGAACAATTGCTTGATCATGTATGGGGAACTAATGTTTACGTAGAAGATCGCACGGTTGATGTGCACATTCGTCGTCTGCGTAAAGCAATTGGCCCACTTGGACATGACCGTTTGGTGCAAACTGTACGTGGTGCTGGATATCGTTTTTCAAGTAAGCTGTGATCAGCTTAAAGCTTAGCTAATGTATGAAATACGCATGTATTACTACTCTAAGGTAAAGTGAGTGTATGTATCGAGTTGTTAATAAGCAGGCGTTAGTAAAGCGCCTGTTTATCTATTTTTTACCCTTACTATTAATTGGTGTGCTGGTTGGCGCGCCATTTTTGCTTTTATTTTTAGGATCTTTTTCCCTCCTTATTTGGCACTACCATCAACTTTATCGTTTGAGCGATTGGCTACTTAATCAACGTAGCTTTAATCCACCTGAGGGCGAGGGTGCATGGGAGCAAGTGTTTGAAGGTATTTATCATCTACAGCACCGTAATCGTAAAAAACGTAATGAGCTTGCTGATTTAATTCGTCGCTTTCGCGATGGAGCTGAAGCAGTACCTGATGCGGTAGTGGTATTACAAAACGATTTAAGTATTGTGTGGTGTAATCAATTAGCCCTTAAAGTGCTTGGTTTGCAGTGGCCAACCGATCATGGTCAGCGTCTTGATAATTTAATTCGCGAACCTAAGTTTGCTAAATACATGCACAAAGGTGAATTTGACGACGCGCTTGAGCTGGATAACGGTCATAGCATTGAGCAAGTACTAGAATTTAGGGTAATGCCTTATGCAAGCACGCAACTTATGGTTGTTGTGCGTGATGTAACGCGCTTGAAACAGCTAGAACAGATGCGTAAAGACTTTGTAGCCAATGTGTCACACGAACTACGTACACCGCTTACAGTGGTTACTGGCTATCTTGAGATGATGGATGGCGACATGATGCCGCCGCCAGCAATGTGGAACAAAGCGCAAAATACTATGCTTGAACAATGCAAGCGCATGGATAGCTTAGTCAGCCAATTATTATCGCTTTCGCGTATTGAAGGTGCACGGCGCCAAGACAACGATAAAGCTATAAATGTGCCGCAATTACTTGGTTATATTCACACTGAGGCAAACTCAATTAATCAAGACAAAGGCCATGAGCTTATTTTTAATATTGATAAAACCCTCGATATTAAAGGCTCTGAGGATGAACTGCGTAGTGCGTTTTCTAATTTAGTATTTAACGCCATTCATTACACTAAGCCCGGTGGCAAAGTGGAAGTGTGTTGGCAGCGCAAAAACAATAAAGCGTGTTTTAGTGTTACCGATAATGGTGATGGTATTGCGCCAGAGCATATTAACCGTTTAACTGAGCGTTTTTATCGTGTTGATAAAGCCCGCAGCAGAACAACAGGTGGCTCAGGTTTAGGGCTTGCGATTACAAAACATGTACTAACGCGCCACGATAGCAAATTAAATATTAGCAGTGAAGTTAACAAAGGTTCGTGTTTTTCTTTCGAATTTTCAATAGATAAGATAGTTTCGCTAGCTAAGTAATTAGGCTGAAAAGTAAAGTCATAAAAGTGTCATTTAAGAGTAATGTAACTGTCATGTACTCACTTTAGAGTGGGCAGCAGTTAGAAAATGGGACGAACAAACCGGAGAACCCTACATGAAATTTAAAAACTTAGTTGCCGCAATGGGTGTGGCTGTTACAACTTTCGTATCTGCACAAGCAGTTGCTTTAGACCAAGATATTCCTGAGTATCAAAAAATTAGTGGTGTTTCAGGTAACTTCTCATCAGTAGGTTCTGACACTTTAGCCAACATGATGACGTTCTGGGCTGAAGAGTACAAACGTATTTACCCAAATGTAAATATTCAAATTCAAGCAGCAGGTTCTTCTACTGCGCCACCGGCACTTACCGAAGGTACAGCTAACCTAGGTCCAATGAGCCGTAAAATGAAATCTAAAGAAATCGAAGCGTTCGAAAAACGTTACGGTTATAAGCCAACAGAAGTTCGCGTAGCTATTGATGCACTTGCTGTATTTGTACATAAAGATAACCCAATTGAAGGTCTTCGTATTGACCAAGTAGATGCTATTTTTTCATCTACTCGTAAATGTGGCGCACCAGAGCAAGTTAATCGTTGGAGCGATGTCGGCCTAACAGGCGATTGGGCTGCTAAAGACGTTCAGCTTTATGGACGTAACTCAGTGTCAGGTACTTATGGCTACTTTAAAAAGAAAGCACTGTGTAAAGGTGATTTCCGTAATAACGTAAATGAGCAACCGGGTTCTGCATCGGTAGTACAGTCAATTTCATCTTCATTAAATGCAATTGGTTACTCTGGTATCGGCTATAAAACATCGGGCGTACGTACAGTACCGCTAGCTAAAAAAGGCGATAACTTTGTTGATGCAACACTTGATAACGTTGCACAAGGTAAATACCCGCTATCGCGCTTTTTATATGTTTATGTGAATAAACACCCGAATAAGCCACTATCACCTATGGAAGAACAATTTTTAAGAATGGTACTTTCAAAAGATGGTCAGCAAATTGTAGAAAAAGATGGTTATGTACCACTTTCTGCAAAGCTAGTAAAAACAGAACTTAAAAAGCTGGGTTTGAACTAATACCAATTGCATTAAATTAGTGAGTTATTATAGCGATAAGAAAATAGCGCAATAACAAGGCTAAAATTATGATACATAGTTGTTCTATATAAATAATTTTTAACGTAGTTAGTGAGTTATTTAATACGCTAGAATGGTCATGTTTTTAATAAAATTGGTATGATAAACCATAGGCAATAAAAAACCGCTCATTGAGCGGTTTTTTTGTGCCTAAAACTAAAAACTTTTAGGCATTAAATATTACCTAATTTTTCGGCTTGTGCTTTACATTGATTATAGCTCTCAACACATTTTCCAGAGCATACTTGTTGCTTTAAGCCCTCAGCAGTTGTTTGCTGTTCACATGTACTTTCGCATTGGTAATTTTGTTGAGCACACTGATTCATTTCAGGGTTTTCAACTTGGTTTTGGCAACCTACTAATAGTGCAAAAGTAAGGGCGACTACGCTTGTTTTTATTAAAGTGTGCATGCTTCTTATCCTTAAAATGGAGTCGCAATAATATTAAATTTCGACTTGAATATTGTCGATCAATCTAACACCACCAAAATAGGCTGCGGCTAAAATAACAAATTGAGTATCTTCGATTGTAGCAGTTTTTAATGTATCTCGTTGAGCAATCTCAAAATAGTCTGGCTTTAGGCCAGCTTGCTCTAAGCTCTGTTTAGCTAAGCTTTCAAGTTTTACGAAGTCTTTTTCGCCGCTTTTAAGTTGCTCAGCGCATGTATTAAGTGCTTTAAATAATACGGTTGCAGTCGCTTTTTGCTCATCAGATAAGTAACCATTACGTGAGCTCATAGCAAGGCCAGAAACTTCTCGCATTGTAGGTACACCAATAACTTCAACCGGAATTGATAGGTCGCGTGCCATGGTTTTAATTACTTGCAGTTGCTGAAAATCCTTTTCACCAAAGCAGGCGTAATCGGGTTGTACAAGATTAAATAATTTTGTAACTACCGTTGCAACACCTCTAAAGTGACCAGGGCGTGAGCCACCACAGTAACCTAATGAAATATCAGGCACATCTACAAAGCTCTGTGCGCCAAGTCCATTTGGATAAATTGTTTCTACACTTGGGGTAAATACAATATCAGTGCCTAGTTCTGCAAGGCCTTGTTTATCTTCGTTTAGTGTACGAGGATAGTTATCTAAATCTTCGTTAGCACCAAATTGCATTGGGTTAACAAAAATACTCACAACGACTTTATCGGCTAAGTTTTTTGCTTTTTCTACTAGCGAAAAATGCCCACGGTGCAAGTTGCCCATCGTTGGCACAAGTGCCACGCTAAGACCCGCTTGGCGCCATGCTTTAATTTGACTACGTAACGATCTGATTTCAGTAATTGACTGCATTATTTAAACTCGTGTTCAGCGCTTGGAAACGCGCCATTTTTAACGTCTGTACAATACTTTTGAACGGCTGCAGGCATATTGCCTGTTTCGAGCAAAAAGTTTTTAGAAAATTTAGGAATGTAACCTGCTGAAATACCAACAAGGTCATGCATTACCAGTATTTGGCCGTCAGTTAAACTGCCCGCACCAATACCAATTGTTGGGATGCTTAGGGCGTCTGTAATGCGTTTTGCCAGTGCACTTGGAATACATTCAAGTACTAATAATTGTGCGCCAGCAGCTTCAAGTGCTTTTGCGTCATCAATCATTTTTTGTGCTTTGTCTTCTTCGCGACCTTGTATTTTAAAGCCACCAAATACATGTACTGACTGTGGTGTAAGGCCTAAATGCCCGCAAACTGGAATACCTTGTTGAGTAAGCGTTTTAATGCTCTCGTAAAGCCACTCTCCGCCTTCAAGCTTAATCATGTTTGCGCCAGCGCGCATAAGCTCAGCTGCATTTTTACAAGTATCACTTACGCTTGAGTAGGTCATAAAAGGTAAGTCAGCAATTACAAATAATTCGCGGCTACCAGCGCGTACACAGCGGGTATGATATGCAATATCTTGATTGGTTACGCCAAGGGTGTCATCGCCGCCTTGTAGTACCATGCCCAAAGAGTCGCCCACTAAAATAACTTCAACGCCGTTATCATGAAATAACTTTGCAAAACTAGCGTCATAGGCTGTTAATGCAGTAATTTTGTTATTTTCTGCTTTCATTTTATTTAAAGTAGAAACGGTTATTTTAGACATAATATCCTCGCAGGCAAAAGCCTAGGTTAATTACAGAGGTAATTGTTGTAAGTCGTTGAGCGGTAAGTTATTTGCAATGGTTTTTAATGCAATGCCGCTTGGTAAAATAAGTTCAGGTGCAAGCTCTAATAGTGGATAAACCACAAACTCGCGATTATTCAAACCATAATGAGGCACAGTTAAGCGCACCGTATTTATAATTTGATCATCAAATAATAGAGTATCTATATCAAGAGTGCGTGGACCCCAACGCTCAGCCTTTCTTACTCGACCATGCTCAAGTTCAATACGTTGCGTTAAATCAAGTAGTTGCTCTGGCTCAAGAGTCGTTTTAATGCACGCTACTGCATTGATATAGTTTGGTTGATCTTGTGGGCCCATAGGCTTACTTGCATAGTAATGCGATACGTTTATAAATTCACAATTAGGCAGCTTTTTAAGCGCGATTACCGCGTTATCAAGCTGCTCTTTTGGTGAGTTTAGGTTGGCACCTAAACCCAAATAAACACAGTGCATGTTATTACTCAGCTGGCTTTTTAGTTGGTCGACGGCGCTTTCGCGGCTTAGGACCACCTTGGTGGCCTAAGTTTTTAACCATCTCTTTTTGGCCGTTTATATCTTGGCTTAAGTATTGTGTCCACCACTGGGCAAGCTCAGTATGCTGTGTTTCGCCTGCGTCTACACGTAAGAGTAAAAAGTCGTAGGCGGCTTTAAAGCGAGGTTGCTGCGTTAGTCTGTAAGCACGTTGGCCTGCGCGTTTATCTAAACGGTGCTGAATATGCCAAATATCGCGAGCACCTAAAGTAAAGCGCTTAGGAACCGCAATGTGTTGTGAGTTATCGCTTAGTACTTTATTCATTGCTTGTGCGAAAGCATCGTACTCAGGTAGTTGCTCTTGGCTTTGAATCTTTTTAGTACGTTCAAGCAGCGGGAACCAAAGTAGTGCGGCAAAAATAAACGCTGGTGTTACTTTTTTATCGGCATTAATACGTTTGTCGGTATTTTGAAACATTTGCTGAATAAGCGTGTGTTCTAAGCCACTTGGGTTTTTATCTAAAATTTTATCAAGCTCAGGAAACAGTGAGCGGAATAAGCCGTATTTACGCAGCATTAAAAAGTTAGCTTCGGCCTTGCCATTTAAAAACAGCTTAAGAATTTCTTCAAATAAACGTGCTGGCGGAATGTTATCAAGCAAACTTGCAAGCTCGCTAATTGGCTTTTCACTTTTAGGCGCAATGCTCATATCAAGTTTAGTAGCAAAGCGAACTGCACGTAACATACGAACAGGGTCTTCGCGGTAACGCGTTTCAGGGTCGCCGATTAGCTCAATTTGTTTAGCTTTAATTGCCGCTAAGCCGTTGGCGTAATCGTGAATACTAAAATCTTTGATTGAGTAATAAAGTGCATTGATTGAAAAGTCGCGGCGTTCTGCATCTTCTTCAATACTGCCAAATACGTTGTCACGTAGTAATTGGCCTTCATCGCTTGATTGGCTTATTTGATTTTTGTCTTCTTGCGCTTCGTGGTGGCCACGCATAGTCGCCACTTCAATAATTTCACGGCCAAATACAATATGTGCTAAACGAAAGCGACGACCAATAAGGCGACAGTTTCTAAATAGTTTTTTTACTTGATCTGGCGTGGCATTAGTAACTACGTCAAAATCTTTTGGCTGTTGGCCTAACAATATATCGCGAATACAACCACCAACAAGGTAGGCATCGTAGCCACCGTCTTTTAAGCGGTATAATACTTTGATTGCATTTGGGCTAAATTGTTTGCGAGAAATACCATGCTCACCACGAGTGACAACAATAGGTTCACTGCTTACAGAAGCGCTTTCGGCACTGGTATTCGGGCCGATTATTTGTCGGCAAAATTGAAAAAGCTTGGAAATAATAGTCTGTCTCCTAGAAGGTGTGATTGACTCTGCATCGCAATCAAAAGTTACAGCAAATGGGGCGGTTATAGCCCAGTACAAGCTGTTTGACGTAATTAGCATATATTTAGGCGGCTATCATATACCAGCAGGGTTTAAAAATTAAGTTGATGTGTTGAAATTAAGCCGTTTTTAGCTATTTTATTTACTTAAATGTGTAAATTGGACTTTCTGACTACGTGGATGCTGAGAAATTTGTATTTCGGATACTTGTGGTACCTGTTTTAAGCTAAAGTTTTTAATTCCCCAAGCGATTAATTGTTCAATATTTAAATCGATTAAATCAGCTATAACAGGCAATCCTAAAAATTCAAATGCACTAATTAAAGCAGGCTTTGGATTTTGTTTGCTAATGGCAGGAGCATAATTTTGTTTAGACAATTTGAAACCAGGCTTGGCAACCGCTAAAGGTAAATGAGCAAATTCAGGTACAGGGCTATCGAGTTGTTTAAATAAACTAATTTGGCGTGCGGTTGGCTCAATTAAATCAGCGCCTCTTACAATTCGATTAATCCCTTGATCAATATCATCGACGACCACAACAAGTTGATATGCAAATAAGTCATCGCTGCGTTTAATTAAGTAATCTTCATGGGAAAGCGCGCTATTTACCGTTATATCACCTTGAATTAAGTCATTAAATTGAGTCGTTGGATGTTGCTGAACTAAGCGAAGCGCACCGGATTGAGTATTATGATTAAGTGCTTGGCAATGCCCCTGATAAATACCGCCAATGGCTTTTATTTGTTTGCGAGTACAGGTGCAACCATAAACAAGTTTTTGTTTTAAAAGTGAGTGGGTAATATCTTGGTATAAAGGCAGACGCTGCGTTTGATATACAACAGGTTCGTCCCAGTGAAGGGCGTAGGCATGTAAGGTATTAAGAATATCGGAGTCGGCGTTTTTAACCACGCGCGTAGTGTCAATGTCTTCTATACGAACTAACCAATCTCCTTGGTTAGCTTTTGCATCTAGATAACTACCCACAGCCGCTACAAGTGAGCCAAAATGTAATGGCCCAGAAGGAGACGGTGCAAAACGACCGCGATATTTACGCATAGGCGCAGTAACGGCTGTAGGAGACATAACTAATTAATAAGTATTAATTAGCCGCGTCCAGATTGCTTTTCTTTGATTTCTGCAAGTGTTTTGCAGTCTACGCATAAATCGGCAGTAGGACGTGCTTCTAAGCGACGTATGCCAATTTCGATGCCACAAGACTCACAAAAGCCAAAATCATCTTCTTTAATCAAATTAATTGTTTTTTCAATTTTTTTGATTAATTTACGTTCGCGGTCACGAGTACGAAGTTCTAAAGAGAACTCTTCTTCTTGTGCAGCGCGGTCAACTGGGTCAGGAAAGTTAGCAGCTTCGTCTTGCATGTGTGATTTAGTACGATCAACTTCGTTACGTAAATCATTACGCCAAGTTTCTAAAATCGCTCTAAAATGAGCACGTTGTGCATCATTCATGTACTCTTCGCCTGGTTTTTCTTGGTATGGTTCTAAACCGGCTTGAGCCAATAAACCATGTTTCTTTTGGTCTGGCATAACTCTCTCCTAAATCCTTAATTTAATGCCTCAGCATTAGCCGGCGGTATAAATAACAGAATCTTATATCCTAGGCAAATTTATTTTTAATTAATCGAATTAGCTTCAGCCATGCTTACTGAGTAAAAAGTGTATTAATAGTTTATTTACACTTTTAATTAATTCACATATTCGCTTTCTAAAACTTGCCTTGTTATGTGGGCAAAAGCTTTAAAAACAAGTTAATTTTTATAATTCACTTTGTATAACTTTTTTTAATTTGAGTACTTTGCTTATTTTGCAAATTACGCTTAGTTCAATCCCTTGGTTTAATACACTATTGTGCAAATACTATTTTTTTATGAAGTAAAACTTCATTAGCAGAAATTGTGGCCTTGTATGCTAATACTTCAACGCCGGCTATTATTGCTTGGCTTAATAGCGTGGCGTATTTTTTATCAATATGCGCAGCTGCACTTACTGTATTTATTCCTTCATGCAAAACAGCGAACAGTAATACTGCTCGGTGGCCTTGTTCGATCATTTCTATTAGTTCGCGAATATGCTTTTGTCCGCGCAGTGTTTGCGCATCAGGAAAGTAGCCTTGCCCGCTTTGTGGTGCATCTTCGCTTAATAATGTGACTGATTTAACTTCTACGTAGCAATCAGGCTTATTTTCGTCTGTGAGTAAAAAGTCGATTCTGCTGTTTTCGCTGCCATACTTTACTTCGCTTTGCAATTGACTGTAGTCGAGTAGCTCGCTTATCACATTATTGTTTATTGCTTCTTCTACTACTTTATTGGCCACCGCTGTATTTACACAAATAAGCTGCGATAAGTTATTTTGCGTAAGCTCTAATGAATGCGGGTATTTTCGTTTTGCGTTATCGCTTGTTGAATAAAAAGCAGCAAAACCCGGCTCTGCGCATCCCGTCATTTTACCTGTATTAGCACAGTGGGCGGTAAATTCACTGCCATCACTTAATTGTAAATCAGCTAAAAAGCGTTTGTAGCGTTTTAATAAGGTGGCAGGTTGCAGAGTTGGCGTGTACTTCATGATAACTTCCAAAGCGTAAATACTGCACAGCAGTGTGGTTTATGTTATTTATCTCAAGCTGTTGGGAACTTAAGCGCTCTATAGTAAACTCGGTGGCACATTTAAGTGCAAGGGTATTCTAACATGAGTGAAAAATTTGTTGTTCAACTAAGCGAACAAGCAGCAGCGAGTCATTGGGGCGATAATGCGTCATTGTCTTTTAATGAGCGCGGTGCAACTGTTCATTTGTCTGAGCAAGAAACATTGAAAAATGTTCAAAAAGCTGGTCGTACTATTGCAATCCAAGGTATTAAAAACGTTGAATTAGCAGGCGATGCTTGGTGTACAGAAAGCCAGTGGGCTTTTTATCAAGGCTTTGTAACACCAAAATCGTTAAATGGTGTTGAGTTTGTTGATAACGCACAATCAGATATTAAAGAACTTGCTCACTTAAAAACGTCAGCAATTTGGGCACGTGAAATGGTTAACGGGACTGCCGATGACATTTACCCTGAAAGCCTTGCTGAAAAAGCGGCTGAGTTTATTCAATCATTAGCGCCTGAGCATGTAAGTTACCAAATTATTAAAGGTGATGCGTTACTAGAACAACAGTGGATTGGTATTCATGCTGTTGGTCGCGGTAGTGTTCGCCCACCAGTATTGCTTGAGCTTGATTACAACCCAACAGGCGACGAAAATGCACCAGTAAGTGCAGCGCTTGTAGGTAAAGGTATTACGTTTGACTCAGGTGGTTACTCAATTAAATCAAGCGAAGGTATGCTTGGTATGAAGTGCGACATGGGCGGCGCTGCAACAGTAACTGCAGGTTTAGCATTGGCTATTAACCGTGGTATTGAAAAACGTATTAAACTGTTTTTATGTTGTGCTGAGAACTTAATTTCGGGTCATGCATACAAATTAGGTGACATTCTTACTTATAAAAATGGCACGACAGTTGAAATTGTAAACACGGATGCTGAAGGTCGCTTAGTACTTGCAGATGGCCTAATGGCCGCAGGTGAGACTGGCGCTCCACTTATTATTGATGCAGCAACACTAACTGGCGCAGCGCTTGTTGCTGTTGGCCAAGAGTACAATGCATTATTTGCACTTGATAAAGAACTTGTACGTGAAGTTGAGAGTTTTGCATCTCAAGAAATGGAAGCTGCTTGGCCACTTCCTCTTGAAAAATGGCATCAACAAAACTGCCCATCTCCTTATGCTGATACGGCGAATAGCCGTGCACAAAAAGGTGGCGGTTATGGCGGTGCATCGAATGCTGCAGGCTTTTTATCGCGCTTTGTGCCAAACGATGGCAAAGGCTGGGTACACATAGATTTAGCGGCTGCATTTAACATGGGCAGTACAAGTCAATGGGCAGCGGGTGCAACAACTCAAGGTATGCGTACAGTTGCTCGTACTTTACAAGAAAAAGCATAATATTTACTAAATTACGCTTTTTACGCTAAAAATAGGCACCCTTGGGTGCCTATTTTTTAATTTACAGGCAAGCAATTTTATTTCATTTACGGTAAAATCAGTCGCCAATACCTGTTTGAGTTTAATTTTTGCTTAACTCTAAGCTGCGCTCAAATCTTATATCCACCACTGGGGTTTCTAATTATGTCAGATAAGTGCTACATCACAGCTCAACAGCTGCTTGAAGATTCGTTCCGCGTAGCGGCACAAGTATACCAAGATGGCTTTCGTCCTGATTTTATTATTGGTATTTGGCGAGGTGGTGCACCGATCGGTATTGCTGTTCAAGAATATTACGATTACAAAGGCATTGAGACTGACCACATTGCAGTACGTACATCGTCTTATTACGGTATTGGTAAACAGTCGAAAGAAATTAAAGTACACGGCTTACATTACATTGTAGAGAACGCAAATGCAGGTGATTCATTATTAATTGTTGATGATGTATTTGACTCAGGTCGTAGTATTGTTGCATTAAAAGAAAAGCTTTCAGAGCTTATGCGCTTAAACTTACCACGTGATATTCGTATTGCATGCCCGTACTACAAGCCAAAAAACTCAAAAGTAGACACTGTTCCAGATTATTACATTCATGAATCTGAAGAGTGGCTAGTGTTCCCGCATGAACTATCGGGTTTAACGCCGGATGAAATTATTGCTGGTAAATCTGATCTTGCGAAAATTCATGACATTTTGCTAGAGAAGTAATTAGTAATTTGCATAAATAAAAAAAGGCCATTAAGGCCTTTTTTTATTTTAAAGCTGAGCAAAGCTATCTACGTACTCACTTAGTTTTGGTATATCGACTGCTTGTAAGCCATCGTTACTTCTAAGTACCAAGCCTTTTTCTACAAGTTCTGTAACAACACGTCTGTAAGCTCGCTCAGTGGTAGCAAAGCGTTCGGCTTCAGCATTTACAGTTGGGTAGGCTCTAAGTAGCGTAGGGTTGTTGTTCTCGGCCCTTAGTAAGCAATCTTTAGCTATGTTATAGCTAAGTGGTAGTAATAACTTATCTAAATTGATTTTTTGGTTTTCCTGAAATTTAGCCGCAATAGTTTGTGCTGTGTATAAGCTTAGTTCTGGTTTTTCAAGCAGTAGAGCACGCCAATGCCTTAATTCAATAAGGTTATAAGTTACATCGCTAAAGCACGTTACCGTATAAATACATGGATTATTATTTAGCGCTTCTATTTCACCAATAAGGGTGTTGTTACAATCCAATTGTCCTAACAGCAGGCGTCGTCCATTACCTACGTCGTAACTAAACGACACAGTGCCACTGCGTACAAGCACAAGCTTGCTTAAAGGCTGATCTTGATGGATCAGAACTTCTTTTTTTGATTGTTGATAGCTGCTACCGGCAAAGGTTAAAAGCTGATCAACAAGGTAACTAGAAAAATGGTATTGAAACATCAATGTGCTCTTCGGACATTTGTCCTATTTATTACATCTTAATGACGATAGCATTAAGACACTAAGAATTTACGCTAACTTGCTACTAATATTATTAGCTTTGCTAAGAGTATTATTTTACCTTCATTTCCCGTGTAATGATTTAAGAATTTGCTGGTATTTTCCGGCAAACTTTTTCAGGTTTTTTAAGCAGGTTAGCTTTTTTATTTTGTTGTAACTTTGCAATACTTACAAGTGCCATAAGATAGCAGTACATGTAATGCTAACCTAAAGGCTAGGAGAGAACAATTGAGTTGGGAATATTTAGGTTATATTGCATCAGCTTTATTAGTTGCATCGTTAACAATGACAGATGTAGTAAAACTACGTTGGTACAACATGTTTGGTTGTATTGTATTTACTGCATACGGTGTTGCCATTGGCGCAGTGCCTGTTATTTTTACCAACGGCTTATTGTCGCTTGTAAATTTATATCACATTATAAAAATATATCGCCAACCTAAAGTTGAAGACGCTAAAAGCTAAAATAAGTTATCTGCACAAAGTAAGTTAATGGTTTTAATTAAAATCAAAAGCTTCAGTTTTTGTGCAGTCCAGCTTGAAGCGTATATAGATAATCTCATATCACTCTACATAACTTACCATGATGAACCTTTGAACCATGCTGTAATCTCCTACTTAAAAGATGATTACCTTAGGTTTTAATACGTCGATCGTTAGCTAAATACTGTTCGCGGTTTAGATATAAATAAGTGCTTCTAAATTTCATAAAAAAATCCGATAGCAGTTTACTGCTATCGGATTTTTATCTGTTATACCAACCTGCTTATATGCTATTTAATTTGTTAAATTGCTTAAATATTTATGCAGGTAGGCACTATGGTATTTACGCTTTTTCTAAATCTTCAACGTCACCTAAACCTGCAGTTAGTTCTTCAAGTAATTGCTTTATTTCTTCAGAAGCTAAAATAAAGTCAGCATCAAGTTTTAAAGCCATATCTTCTTTAGGAATATCTGCGTTTTCTTCTTTTAGAGTTTCAGAGTAGCTTAAACGTTTGATAGAGCCATCGTTTTGCAGCATAAACTTAAGACGCTCTTGCCAATCAAGTGCAAGTTTAGTTACGCGTTTACCACTTTCTAAATGCGATTTAACTTCATCACACGATAGGTCATGACCTTTAAGTTTTACTTGTGCGCCGCTGTCGTCTGCTTCTTCAAGTTCAGCATCTGAGCCAATAGCAAAACCTTCTGGTGTACTAAAGTTAGTTAACCAATCAGTTAAAAATACATCTAGGTCGTAGTTAGCAAACGCAGGTACAACCGGAAGCGTTCCTAACGATTTACGAAGTAGTGCTAGTAGCTCTTCTGCTTTATTAAAGCTGCCACTATTTACAACAACCCAACCGTTTTCTTGGTCAATAAAGGCAAATTGTAAGCTCGACTTTTTAAATGCTTGAGGTAGAAGAGTATGAAGAATGTTTTCTTTTAATTCGTCTTTTTCTTTCTTTTTAACTGGGCGGTTTTCTTCAGCTTCTATCAGATCAATTTTCTCAGCAACTAGTTCATTAATAACAGAAGCAGGGAGTACTTTTTCTTCGCGTTTAGCGCAAACTAGAATACTTTTTTGAGAAAAATGCGATAGCGTATCGCCATGTTTTCCAAACGCTTTTGTCCAACCAAATGTTGCAAGCTCTTGACCAGTACATGGGCGAAATAAATCTTGCTCTAATGCTTTATCAAAGTCTTCTTGAGTATATGAAACGTCTTGCTTAAAGCGGTAACAAATAAGGTTACTAAACCACATAGGGGAATTGATCCATTTGAAAAATTTGTACAATCATAGCAATAAAAACAGTATCTCGAAATGACTGATTTGTTACTAATAATTTAATGCATATACTTTTATTTATTCATATTTATCAAAAATAGGCAGTGGCTTAGCCATGTTCTTCGGAAATTGAATATAGTAACGCAGACCTTTGCCCGGTTCACTCGTTGCATCAATAGAGCCACTAAGGGTTTGCTTGACCAAATTAAGCATTATATGGGTGCCTAATCCGCTACCACCTTCATCGCGTTTGGTAGTAAAAAATGGGTCAAATAATTTTTTTAATTGCTCGTTGGTAACACCGTTACCGTCATCTTTGTAATCAATAGTTAAGTTAGTGTCATCAGCGCTTATTTTAATATCCATTACACCGTTGCTTTTACCTTCAAAGCCATGAATAAGTGAGTTCATAATTAGGTTAGTAAAAATTTGGCTTATAGCCCCTGCAGGTAGATTTAAAACTAAATCATCAGGACATTCTAATTTTATAGTATGGGATGTCTTTTTTAGTTTTGGGTGCAGTGAGCGTATTACTTCGTTAGTGTAATCTTTAAAGTTAATGGTTCTTACTGCTTCACTGGCTTGATCGACCGCTATTTGTTTAAAGCTAGCAATAAGCTCCGAAGCTCTATCTAAGTTAGTGGTTAGTAAGCTTGTGCTTTGCTTTGCCTCGTTAATGAACTCTTCTAGTGCTTTTGGCGAAAGTGTTTTTTCGGTATAAGCATTTTCGAGTTTATTTAAGCGTTCTTGTAAAAATGATATTGCCGTTACACCTATCCCAATAGGGGTGTTTATATCGTGTGTAATACCTGCTACAAGTCCGCCTAGCGCAGCCATTTTTTCTGTGCCTAGTAAACGTTCCTGTGCAAGGCTTAACTCTTCTATATAGCGCTGAGATTCAGTTTGCTTTGTAATTAACTCTAGCTCTGTGCTGCGGCGTAAGTCTACTTCTTCGGTGAGGACAATTTTTTGCTTTTCGAGTTCGTATTTTTGCTGCTGTAAATCCATCATTGCTTGGCTTAAGTTGGATGTTTTACGGGCTACGTCTTGTTCAAGTTGTATGTTGTGTTGATCAAGCTTTTCGTTACTTATAATGAGTTCTTTTTGGGTGTGTTCAAGCTCTTTTCTATACTGAACCACTTTATCTATTAGTTTGTTAAATGACTGCTCCATCACTTTTAGTTCATTATGTTCTTCTGTTTCTATTTCTATATGTTGACCTTCTAGCTCGTCTAGTTCTAAATTTTCTAGTTGCTCAGTGAGTTCTGCTAAAGGGTCTGTAAGAAGTTTTCTAAATGCCATTAAAAATAAGATGATCAAAAAGGTGGTTTTAATCATCGCATTACCAATCAAAAAGTAGATTGATACCATAATGCGGCTAAAAACAACTTCTCGACTTGAGAATAAGGTAACGTCACCAACTTGAGTAGCACGACCTGAAAATTCAAAAATAAGTGGAAAGGTATAACCAAATAAACCCGATTTTGCGTCTTCTAAAATAACCTCTTCTTGTACTAACTGTTGGTTATATAGCTTGTGTATATCAAGAGAGCGCCCTAGCTGTGAAATAATTTCGCCGCTGTCGTCTCGAACAATAATCCCTTCAATCATGGGAATGGCGAGTAAACCTTCTGCTGTTGTAATTGTTTGCTTGGTATTAAGCTCCCAAATTGCACGTGTTAAGCTGCGACTAAAGGTTTTTTGTAAGGTACTAAGTTCATCGCGAATATAGTCTTTAGTATTGACGTATTCAGCAAGCACTTGTCCACAGGTCACTACAAAGGTAAGCAAAAAATAGACGGATAAAACGCTAGTCAGTAGCTTCTTAGAAAGACTTTTTTGTAACATGAGTGACTTGTTCATCCTTTATTATTTTTGTAACGTTACGATAGTAATTTAAAAGTTAGTCAATAAACCTCTAAAAATAAATAAAAAAGTTAAAATTTAATAAGATAAACCCAAAAAGTGAGCGTGTAGTATCAAAGTATTTAAACCAAGGTATAAATTAATAAATTCGTTATCTGTTATGTATTGTAGGCTTAATTAGTATTTGCTTTGGTTAATTATATCTTAAACGGATTTATTCTATATTTATCATTGTATTAAATTATTAATGCGCTGAGTGCTTTGAGGCGTGTTAAAGTGTCTAAAATGCAATGGAAGGCATTAGTTTAATAACCTTTTAATAACTTTGATGGTTGTGTAGTAGTAAACATGATGAAATTTTCGATATTAGTCTGTGACGATTCTGCAGTTGCCCGTAAACAAGTCGTGCGGTGTTTAAATGAATGTATAGACGCTCAAATACAACAAGCTACAAATGGAGCGCACGCTCTAGAACTTTTACGAGCACAAAGCTTTGATTTATTGTGCTTAGACCTCACCATGCCTGAAGTTGATGGTATACAAGTACTCGAGACTATAAAAACAGAAAAAATAGAGTGCTTTGTTTTAGTTATTTCTGCTGATATACAAGAGAAAATGAAGCAACGAGTCGCACAACTTGGCGCAATAGACTTTATCGATAAACCTATCAATAAATCTAACTTAAACGAAATATTGCATAAATTTGGCATTCATTAGGTTTTTTCATGTTAAAAAAGGCTGTTTTATCTTTTAATTTAGGGTTGACAGCATAGCCTTTGTTAAGGCAGTCTTAACATATGAAAACAATTAATCGCGTACTGACCATTATTATTACAACCATCATTCTTACTGGATAGTGGCATAGGTCGGTGCAACAAATTTAAAGGCCTGTGTTCACTTAGAACACAGGCCTTTTTTCGTTTTATGGGATGAGGAACATAAACAATGCGAGTTTTAAAATTTGGTGGGTCTTCGCTTGCCGACTATGCATGCTTACAACAGGTAGCTCAGCTAGTTAAAGCACAATTAAAAGATGAAATGCTTTTGGTACTTTCTGCTCCCGGTGGAATGACCGATTCGCTAGTCGCACTTGCAAGTGCTGCAGAACAAGGCTTAGATTTTTCGCAGCAATGGCAAACATTAGTTAGCCGCTGTGAAGGTTTGAAAGCTGACGTTGAAAAAAGTGGTGTAGTAGTTACAAGTTGGCCAAACTTAGGCGAGCTTAAAAATAAACTAGATGGCGTGTCACTTATACAATGTTGCCCTGATCAGGTTCGCGCATTTGTAATTAGCTTTGGAGAGCGCGTTAGTGTTTCTTTAATGCAGGCTTTATTGAACTCGCACGATGCAAGATACTTAGAAGCAACAAGCTGTATCGCTTCAACTGGCGGTTATATCGACGCCGAGGCTGATTTAGTAACAAGTAAAGCGCGCTTTCAAGCTGTGCTTAAAGAAAGCCCTGCAACTATCTATATCATGCCTGGTTTTACAGCGAGTAATGACAAAGGTGAACTTACAACGCTTGGCCGTAATGGCTCAGACTACTCAGCAGCAATTGCAGCAGCATGTTTAGAAGCTGAAATTTGCCAAATTTGGACAGACGTTGATGGTGTATACAGTGCTGATCCTCGTTATATTAAAAAAGCGACTAAAGTAGATTTTTTATCTTATAAAGAAGCGATGGAGCTTTCTTACTTTGGTGCAAAAGTACTTCACCCTAAAACAATTTTGCCGTGTGCTAAAGCCGGCGTGCCGTGCGAAATTAAAAATACGCATAACCCAGACGCACAAGGCTCATTAATTGGTAACGATTATTCATCAGATGAGCCAGTAAAAGCGCTTTCGAGCCTACAAGACCTTGCAATGCTAACTGTCTCAGGGCCAGGCATGAAAGGCAAAGTAGGTATGGCGTCTAAGGTATTTAACGCGCTTGCTCACGATAATGTATCAATTGTATTGATCACGCAGTCATCATGCGAATTTAGTATTAGCTTTTGTGTACACGAAACAGACCTAGCACTTGCACTTGATGCGCTACAAACTGCATTTGAACTTGAATTACAAGCAGGGCTTATTGAGCCTGTACAAGTGCAGCGCAATTTAGCCATTGTTACTTTAGTGGGCGATAACATGCGCGCGCACCGTGGCTTAGCGGCTAAGTTTTTTGCATCGCTTGCACAAGCGCAAGTAAACATTGTGGCAATTGCACAGGATTCTACAGAAAGTGCTATCTCAGCAGTAATTGATGGCGAACTTTGTAACGACGCCGTAAAAATATGCCATGAAAACTTTTTCACGCATGTGCCGTCAATTGATGTGTTTTTACTAGGTTGTGGCTTAGTAGGGCAAGAGCTTATTAATCAGCTTGAGCGCCAGCAAGCGTGGCTTGAAAAACGTAATATTAAACTTAATTTGTATGGTGTTGCTAACTCTCGTCAATTACACCTTGATAGTGAAGGTATTGCTTTTGGTGATTGGCAGCAAAAATTGGCCTCATCTGAGCAGGCGTTTGATTTAAAACTGGTAGAGCAGTTTGTTAAGCAAAATCATTTAGTAAACCCTGTGCTTGTTGATTGTACGTCGTCGGATGCACTTGCTGCGCAGTATGTAGACTTTTTAAATGCAGGTTTTCATGTGGTTGCTGCCAATAAAAAAGCAACAACAAGCTCATACACGTATTACCAAGATTTAATTGCAGCAACGCAAAAGAATAATCGTAAATTTTTATACGAAACAAACGTTGGTGCAGGCTTACCAGTAATCGACAACTTACAGTCGTTATTTGGTGCCGGTGATGAGTTATTAGAGTTTAGCGGTATTTTATCAGGTTCACTTTCGTATATGTTTGGCGCACTTCAAGATGGTTTATCACTTTCTGAGGCAACTATTAAAGCCAAAGAAAGTGGCTTTACTGAGCCAGATCCTCGTGATGATTTATCGGGTACCGATGTCGCACGTAAGTTATTGATCATTGCTCGCGAAGCCGGTATGAAATTAGAGCTAAGCGATATTGAAGTTGAGTCAGTATTACCACCAGGTTTTGCACAAGGTGATAGCGTTGATGAGTTTATGGCAAAACTACCAAGTTTAGATGCTGATTTTAACGACCGTATCAAAAGCGCTGCGAGCGAGGGTAGGGTACTTCGCTATGTAGGCACAATTAAAGAAGGCCACTGTAAAGTAGGTATTGAAGCGGTAGATGCAAAGCATGCGCTTAGTGTCATTCGTGATGGTGAAAACGCACTGGCTATTTTAAGCCAATACTACCAGCCACGTCCGTTTGTAATTCGTGGTTATGGCGCCGGCTCGGAAGTAACAGCCGCGGGTGTATTTGCTGATATTTTAAAAACGTTATCGCGCTAGGAGCTCGTTATGATTGAAGTATATGCTCCGGCGTCTATTGGTAATTTTGCAGTGGGTTTTGATGCACTTGGCGCAGCGCTTGCGCCAATTGATGGCCGTTTGTTAGGTGATGTAGCCGTTGTAAGCGCAGCACCAAGCGACGAATTTATTTGCACAGGCGAGTACGCTCACAAGTTACCAAGTGATGCTAATGAAAATTTAGCGTACCAGTGCTTAGTGCATTTTAGAGCGCATGTTGCGCCTACTATGCCAAGCGTAAAGCTCGAGCTTAAAAAGAACTTACCAATTGGCTCAGGGCTTGGCTCTAGTGCATGTTCGGTCGTGGCTACTTTTGCTGCCCTTGATAAGTTTGCAAAAACTAATTTAAGCCAGGTTGAGCTAATTGAGCTTATGGCTGACTTTGAAGCTGTGGTGAGCGGCGGTCGTCATTACGATAACATCACGCCATGTTATTTAGGTGGTTTGCAGCTAACGGGTGATTTAATTCCTGATAAATCGATTGCACTTCCGGTTGATGAAAACTGGTATTACGTAGCTGCGTTTCCTGGTTTTTCACTTAATACAGCAAAAGCGCGTTCTGTTTTACCAAAAGAGTTGAGCATGCATGCAAGTGTTGAGTTTGCGCAGCGTTTATCGGCATTTAGTAGCTTACTGTTAACTAATCGTTTTGACGATGCGCTAAGCATAATGAAAGATGAAATAGCAGAACCTTACCGCGCACCGCTCATTAAAGGCTTTAGTGAAGCCAAAGCAAGCTTGCCAGCACTGGGCGCTGAAATAGTCAGTATTTCGGGCGCAGGACCAACCTTATTTACTGTGTGTAAAACACTTGAAGCTGCACAGCAATGCGCGCAGTGGTTAGAAACCAATTACATTAACGAGCAAGGCTTTTGCCACATTTGTAAATTAGATAACGACGGCACGCGTCAATTAACAGTTTTATAGGATAGTTAGTCATGCAATTACATAATTTAAAAGATAGCTCACAAAAAGTGTCGTTCGTTGAAGCCGTAAAAACAGGTTTGGGTCGTAACCAAGGTGTATTTTTCCCAGAATCACTGGCCCCACTGTCCGATGTTGATGCATTGCTTGATATGGACTTTGTTACGCGCAGCGGCAAAATATTATCGCACCTAATTGGTGATGAGCTACCAAGCGATACTGTGGCAAAAATGGTTAAAAATGCATTTAACTTTCCCGTTAAGCTGGTGGAAGTTGAAGAGAACACATACTGTTTAGAGCTGTTTCATGGTCCTACACTTGCGTTTAAAGACTTTGGTGGTCGCTTTATGGCAGAGTGTTTAACGCAGTTTAACAAAGACGAGAAAGTAACTATTTTAACAGCAACATCGGGCGATACCGGTGCAGCTGTAGCGCATGCTTTTTACAATAAACCAAATATCGATGTTGTTATTTTATACCCTAAAGGCAAAATTTCACTTGCTCAGCAAAAGCTATTTACTACGCTAGGTAACAATATTCATTGTTACGCAGTTGAGGGCAGCTTTGATGATTGCCAAGAGTTAGTTAAAAATGCCTTTTTAGATGAAGAAGTTAAATCAACACTTGGGCTTAACTCAGCTAATTCAATTAATATTAGCCGTTTAGTTGCTCAGGTTTGTTACTACTTTGAAGCCATTGCACTGCTACCAAAAGAAAAGCGCGCAACAGCGCATATATCAGTGCCAAGTGGTAATTTTGGTAATGTGTGCGCCGCAATGATTGGTGCGGTTATTGGTTTACCTGTTGGCAAATTAAGTGCAACAACAAATCAAAATGATACTGTGCCGCGCTTTATGCTTGATAAAAACTGGACGCCAAACGCAACGCTTGAGTCGCTTTCAAATGCGATGGATGTAAGTAAGCCAAACAATTGGCCGCGTGTACAAACAATGTTAGATAATAACTGGTTTAGCTACGATAATTTTTATTCAACAAGCGTAAACGAGCAAGACACGCAAGCCGTGATGAAAAAAATTCAACAAAATGGCTATGTTGCAGAGCCTCATACTGCTATTGCTTACCAAGGTCTTGTTGAAAATCGTGCACCTGGTGCAGCGGGTATCTTTTTAGCGACAGCTCATCCTGCTAAGTTTAAAGAAAGCGTAGAGGGTATTCTAAATATTGAATTAGGTATGCCAAAACCACTTGCTGATGCACTAGCAAAACCATGCCTAGCAAGCGATATGAACGCCGATTACGACGCGTTACGTACCGAAATGCTCGCTAAATTAGGCTAAGCTAAATTACAAGTAAAAGCGGCTTGAGCCGCTTTTTTTATAACTTTATACGGATGAATACACTTAGTTATATTTACTAATTAAATGTAGTAAATATAATTCATTTAAAATTATTATGGCTTTATAAAAAAATATCATCTTAAAAGAGCTGTGAAATAGTTTCAATCCCTGTTTAAATATCCTCAACTTAAGAGCGTAGGCAAAGAGTCGTTTAAAGCGTACAATAAAGCCTCTAAAAAACACCATACACGTTGCCCTAGGAGACCCCAATGTTAGAACGTAGCATGAATATTTCGGATTTTGATCCAGAGTTATTTGACGCGATAACCAAAGAAACTGCTCGCCAAGAAGAGCATATCGAACTAATCGCTTCAGAAAACTACTGTAGCCCACGCGTACTAGAAGCGCAGGGTTCACAGCTTACAAACAAATACGCAGAAGGTTACCCAGGCAAACGTTATTATGGCGGTTGTGAGCATGTAGATGTTGTTGAGCAATTAGCAATTGACCGTGCTAACGAATTATTTGGTTCTGACTACGCAAACGTACAGCCACATGCTGGTTCGCAAGCAAATGCTGCTGTTTTCCTAGCATTATTAGACGCTGGCGATACTGTATTAGGTATGAGCTTAGCTCATGGTGGTCACTTAACTCACGGTTCTCACGTAAGTTTCTCTGGTAAGCTTTACAATGCAATCCAATACGGACTAGATGAAGCAACGGGCGAAATTGATTACGCACAAGTTGAAGCACTAGCACTTGAGCACAAACCAAAAATGATTATTGGTGGTTTCTCAGCGTACTCAGGTATTGTTGATTGGGCTAAATTCCGTGAAATTGCTGACAAAATCGGTGCTTATCTGTTTGTTGATATGGCTCACGTTGCGGGTTTAATTGCGGCAGGCGTTTACCCAAGCCCTGTTCCTCATGCACACGTTGTAACTACAACTACGCATAAAACACTTGCAGGCCCTCGTGGTGGTTTGATTATTTCTGCATGTGGCGACGAAGCAATCTACAAAAAGCTTAACAGCGCTGTTTTCCCTGGTGGCCAAGGCGGTCCTTTATGTCATGTTATTGCAGCAAAAGCAGTGGCATTTAAAGAAGCACTTCAACCAGAGTTTAAAGTATACCAAACACAAGTTGTTAAAAACGCAAAAGCAATGGTTGCTGTAATGCAAGAGCGCGGCTACAAAATCGTTTCTGACAAAACTGAAAACCACTTATTTTTACTTGATTTAATCGATAAAGATATCACTGGTAAAGATGCAGACGCAGCCCTAGGCAACGCTAACATCACAGTTAATAAAAACTCAGTACCGAACGATCCACGCTCACCATTTGTAACATCTGGTTTGCGTATTGGTTCTCCTGCAATTACTCGTCGTGGTTTTAAAGAAGAAGAATCAAAAGAGCTTGCTGGCTGGATTTGTGACGTACTAGATAACATCACTGATGAATCTGTACAGGCGCAAGTTAAAGAAAAAGTAAAAGCAATTTGTGCAAAATTACCTGTATACGCTTAATTGCATAAGCGGCAGTAATTTAGAGCACATAAGCTAGGGGCCTGTTTATCTTTCGAGGTTTAATTTGCAGTAGTATGTTTGGCTTTTAAGCAAGGCAGAGTCTATGTAGTGTGGTTACTCCACACAAATAGGCGATAACGCAGCATAAATGCCAAACATGCACTGCCCTCGGGTTCGTTCTAGGGGCGATTTACTCTTTGTTGCTCGATTTTTACTTAGCCCACTAGGTTACAAATCTCGAGCCGCGATTAAATCACCCCTAGATAGAACAAATTTAATCCTGAAAGGTCAACAGGCCCTATTTTTTTGCTAAGATAAAAGACCGCTATTTAGCGGTCTTTTTTGTTTTAAAACGGAAGTACCGAGCTATGCATTGTCCATTTTGTACCGCAAAAGATACTAAAGTTATTGACTCACGCCTTGTTGGCGGAGGCCATCAAGTTCGCAGGCGTCGTGAGTGTAACGACTGCCACGAGCGCTTTACTACATTTGAAGGCGCTGAACTGGTTATGCCTCGTGTTATTAAACAAGACGGCAGCCGCGAACCATTTAACGAAGATAAATTATTAAATGGCTTAAATCGCGCACTCGAAAAACGCCCAGTGAGCACCGAGCAAGTAGACGAAGTAGTGAATATAATAAAATCGCAACTACGCGCAACGGGTGAGCGAGAAATTTCAAGCCATTTGGTGGGTGAATACATTATGGAAGCCCTCAAAAAGCTCGATAAAGTAGCGTACGTAAGATTTGCCTCTGTTTATCGCTCGTTTGAAGATATACGCGAATTTGGCGAAGAAATTGCCCGCTTAGGGGAGTAACAATGCAAAGCCAAACTACTTTTACCGAACATGATGAAATGTATATGGCACGCGCCATAGAACTTGCCAAAAAAGGCCGGTTTACTACCACGCCTAACCCTAATGTTGGCTGTGTATTAGTTAAAAATAATCAAATAATTGGTGAGGGTTTTCATCAATTAGCAGGTCAAGGCCATGCAGAAGTAAATGCACTGGCAATAGCTGGCAATAATGCACAAGGTGCAACGGCTTATGTAACGCTTGAACCGTGTAGTCATTATGGGCGTACGCCACCGTGTGCTGAAGGTTTAAAAAAGGCGGGCGTTGTAAAAGTAATTGCCGCTATGGTTGATACAAACCCACAAGTTGCAGGCAAAGGCCTTAAAATACTGAGCGATGCAGGTATTGAAGTTGCTTATGGATTACTTGAATCACAAGCTCGCGCACTTAACGTTGGCTTTTTTAAGCGAATGGAACAAGGCTTACCTTATGTGACCTGTAAAATGGCAGCAAGCATAGATGGTAAAACAGCGCTTAAAAATGGGCAAAGTAAGTGGATAACAAGTCCCGCTGCTCGCCAAGACGTACAATTATACCGAGCGCAAAGCTGCGCTATTTTAACCGGTGCCGATACCGTGTTAGTAGACGATGCTAAACTTAATGTGCGACTAAGCGAGTTGCCTTGCACGCTACCTACCGATTTACCGCTTCGCCAGCCCGTGCGTGTTATAATTGACTCACAGAATCGCTTAACGCCCAACCTTGCTTTATTTAAAATCCAAAGTGATGTAATAATATTTACGACTAAGGTTGATAAATCACTGCAATGGCCGCATTTTGTAAAGCATATTGAAGTAAGTGAAAGTAACGGCAAAGTTGATTTACAGGCTGTTTTAGAAAAGCTTGGGCAACTGCAGTTTAATAATGTTTGGCTTGAGAGCGGAGCAACACTTGCTGGTAAAATGACAGAACTTGATTTAGTTGACGAGTTTGTTTTTTATTTGGCGCCTAAATTAATGGGCCATGATGCAAAAAGTTTAGTTAATTTTCCTGAATTGACGAGTATGCAAAACACCGTTGATTTAACATTTAATGAATGTGCGCGCATTGGTGACGATTTACGTATCACCGCGTTAAAAACTCATTAAAATCACTTAATAAAAAAGAGTAGCGCTATGTTTACTGGGATAATAGAAGCCACAGGCAAAATTGCTTTATTACAAAAAAAACAAGGCGACTTAGCCATTCGTATCCAAAGTGCTGACCTTGATATGGAAGACGTAAAGCTAGGCGACAGCATTGCAACCAATGGCGTTTGCTTAACCGTAGTTGATAAACATATTGACGGTTTTAGTGCTGATTTATCTAACGAGACGATTGGTTTAACCGGTTTTGCTCACTATGCTTTAGGGCAAACGGTTAATCTTGAAAAAGCCATGCAACCTGTTTCGCGTTTGGGCGGTCATTTAGTATCTGGCCATGTTGATGGCATAGCAACTATCACAAGCATTACAGCAAACGCTCGAGCAACAGAATATTGGCTTACAACTGACGAAAATTTAATGAAATACATTCCGTACAAAGGTTCGGTATGTATTGATGGTATAAGCCTGACAGTAAACGCTGTAGAAGGTAATAAATTCAAATTAACAATTGTCCCACATACGAGTGAGCAAACCACAATTGCTCACTTTAAAGTAGGCACTCAAGTTAATTTAGAAGTCGATCAAATTGCACGTTATTTAGAGCGCCTTATAAAAGGTGCAGAGCAACCAACGGGCTCTGATATTTCGATGAGCTTACTCGCTAAAGCGGGTTTTATTAAATAACGAAACTGATAACTTACACGAGCAAATTTATGAATTTACACAGCGCACAAGAAATCATCGACGATATTAAAGCCGGTAAAATGGTTATTTTAATGGATGATGAAGATAGAGAGAATGAAGGCGATTTAATTATTGCCGCAGAGCATATTAGCGCACAAGCTATTAATTTTATGGCGACTCATGGCCGTGGTTTAATTTGTTTAACTATGACGCAAGAGCGTTGTGAGCAACTTGATTTACCGTTAATGGTTAAAAATAATGGTGCTGCATTTTCGACTAACTTTACAATGTCGATAGAAGCATCAAAGGGTGTTACTACAGGTATTTCAGCAGCAGATAGAGCGCGTACAGTGCAAGCGGCTATAGCTAAAGGCGCAGTACCAAGTGATATCGTGCAGCCTGGTCATATTTTTCCAATTATGGCACAACCTGGCGGCGTATTAACTCGCGCAGGACATACTGAAGCTGGCTGTGATTTAGCGCGTTTAGCTGGGCTTGAAGCATCATCTGTTATTGTTGAAATACTTAATGCCGATGGCACCATGGCGCGTCGCCCTGATTTAGAAGTTTTTGCGAAAGAGCATGATATTAAAATTGGTACTATTGCTGATTTAATCGAATACCGTAACTTAAATGAAACAACAATTGAGCAAGTTGCAAAATGTAAGTTACCAACTATTCACGGTGAATTTGATTTAGTTACTTACAAAGACACAATTGACGGCCAATTACATTACGTATTGCTTAAAGGCGATATAAAAGAGCAAGAACCGACAAATGTACGTGTACATTTGCAAAGTACCTTTAACGATATCCTACTTTCAGATAGAAGTGCTGACCGTAGTTGGGGCCTTTCAGAAGCAATGGCTTATATCGCTAAAAATGAAGGTGCTTTAGTTATTTTAGGTAAGCAAGAAAGCACTGAAGAATTAGAGGCAACTGTAAAAGCATTCGCAGCAGCTGATGCTGGCGAAAGCGTTACGCCTCGTAAATTCAAAGGTACATCTCGTACTGTTGGCGTAGGCTCGCAAATACTTGCAGATCTTGGAATTAAACAAATGCGATTAATGAGTCGCCCTAAAAAGTACCATGCACTTTCGGGCTTTCATTTAGAAGTTGTTGATTATGTTGAGCCACAATAAGCATCACGCTTAAACTAGGCTATTATTTTATTTTTATGGTATGATGCGCAGCAATTTTTGCGCAATCGCAACCGCTTGAACTTATTTTTAGGGTTATCAAATGAAAATTATTGAAGGTAGTAAGTACGCTCCTGGCAAAAAGTTTGCCATTGTCATTTCTCGTTTTAATGACTTTATCGGTAGCAGCCTCCTTGCAGGTGCTGTTGATGAGCTAAAACGCACTGGTGGCGTATCTGATGACGACATTACCGTTATTTATGTACCAGGCGCGGTAGAATTACCTTTAGCGGCTAAACGCGTTGCGGCAAAAAAAGAGTATGATGCAATCATCGCATTAGGCGTAGTGATCAGAGGTGGTACACCACACTTTGACCTAGTTGCTGGCGAATCAAACAAAGGTCTTGCGCAAGTATCACTTGAGTATGATATCCCGGTTGCATTTGGCGTATTAACCACAGAAAGCATTGAACAAGCAATTGAGCGTGCTGGCACCAAAATGGGCAATAAAGGCGGCGAAGCTGCTTTAGGCGCGCTTGAAATGGTTAATGTGTTAGATAAAATTTAAGTTTAAGGAATTTTTGTGAAACCAGCAGCAAGACGTAAAGCACGTATCTTAGCACTCCAAGCCGTTTATTCTTGGCAAATAAGTGGCAATTTAATTGCCGATATCGAACAACAAATGTTGATCGAAACAGACGTTACTAAAATTGATGTTGAATACTTTAAAGATTTAGCGACGGGTGTTGCTGTAAATTATAAGCAACTAGACGAAGCTGTATCACCACATTTAACACGTCCGTTTAATGACTTAGATATGGTTGAGCGCGCAATTTTACGTTTAAGCAGCTATGAGCTTAAATTCCGTGAAGATGTACCTTATAAAGTTGCTATCAACGAAGGTATTGAGCTGGCCAAAATATTTGGCGCTGAAGACAGCCATAAATTTGTAAACGGTGTACTTGATAAAGCTGTTAAGCATTTACGCAAGTAAGTAAACCGTTAAAGAGGGGAGCCGGCATAGGCCGGCTTTTTTGTGTATGAAGGAATTTGAATTAATTAACCGCTACTTTAAAGGTCGCGGGATCACCCGTCGTGATGTAAACCTAGGTATAGGGGATGATTGCGCTTTAGTAACCGTTCCACAAAACTGCCAACTTGCCGTTACAACAGATACTCTTGTTGCTGGCGTACACTTTTTTGATGATATTTCCCCTCGTGCATTAGGTCACAGAGCGCTTGCTGTTAATTTAAGTGACTTAGCAGCAATGGGCGCTGAGCCAACATGGGTTTCAGTTGCGTTAACCTTGCCAAGTATTGACCCACAGTGGATTGAAGAGTTTACTGAAGGCATGCATGAAATTGCAGAATACTTTAATGTGCAAATTATAGGTGGCGATACTACGCAAGGTCCATTAACTATCACTATTTGTGCAAAAGGGACTGTACCAGAAGGTACTGCACTTCGCCGTAGTGGTGCGAAAGTGGGTGATTGGATTTATGTTACAGGTCCGCTAGGTGACGCTGGACTTGCAATTGAGTCTCGCAAACAAGGTATAAGTATTGAGCCAGAGCATTTAAAGTACTTAAATAAGCGCTTTGACTTTCCAACACCGCGTGTTGCTGCTGGGCAGGTATTGCGAGGCCTTGCATCATCGGCTATTGATGTATCGGACGGTTTAATCGCTGATTTAAGTCATATACTTGATATGTCGCAAGTAAATGCAGTTGTGAATATTGAAAGTATTCCGACTTCAGATGCAATGCAAGCAAGCCTTGATTTTAATCAGCAGCTGCCATTTATTCTAAGTTACGGTGATGATTACGAATTAATTTTTACTGTACCTGATAGCAATAAAAGTATGCTAGATATAAAACTGCGTCAATATGGTGTAGATGCAACATGCATAGGCCAAATTAAAAGTGGCGATGGTCAAATTGAACTTTTACACAACGGTGAAAAGTTTGATTTTAAGCAGCAAGGTTTTGAGCATTTTGCAAAGGAGCTGGTTTGAACAAAAACCGAAAGTTTAATTTAAAGCGCCCACATCAGTTTTTTGGTTTGGGTTTTGGTACAGGGTTAGCCCCTAAAGCACCTGGTACATTTGGCACTTTTGCTGCACTGCCATTCATTTTTATGACTATGTATTATCCGCTATGGTTGCAAATTGTGTTTGCCGTAGTGATCAGTATATTTGGTATATGGGCCTGCGGTAAAACGGCTGATGATTTAGGCGTGCACGACCATCCTGCTATTGTATGGGATGAAGTGGCAGGCTATTACATTACAATGATTGGTGCAGCACTTAGCTGGCAAACATTACTCGTTGGTTTTTTGTTATTTCGCTTTTTTGATATAGCAAAACCTGGCCCAATCCGTATGCTAGACAAACGAGTACATGGTGGTTTAGGTATTATGGCCGATGATATACTTGCGGGCGTTTTTTCGCTTATATGCTTACAGGCGCTAATAAAAGTGGGTTTACTACCCTTTTAATTTTTTATATTTGATTTGTTTAACTAGGTGGCAGCAATATGATGCGATTTTTACTGGTTTGTGTACTGATGTTGTGCGCGACACCAAGTTGGGCTTCAATTAGTGATTACGTAGTTAAGCAATGGAATATAAAAGATGGTCTACCTTCGCAATCACTTAAAAGCGTAGTACAAGACCAGCAAGGCTATATGTGGCTTGGTACTCAGTTTGGCTTAAGCCGTTTTGATGGCACAACGTTTACAAACTACAACACGCAAAATAGCCCGTTCTTGCCTAGTAATGGTATTAATAAACTTTTAGTCGATTCTAGTGGCTTATTATGGGTAGGTACTAAAAGTGGCTTGGTAGTTATTAATCCTGCCACATTTGCAGCACAAGAGTTTAATATTAAAGGTCCAGTAAGAGATATTCTTGAGGACTCTAAAGGCAGCATATGGATTGCGGCTAATGGTTTATACTATGTAGATAGAGGGCAAGTTGATTTACGCACTCAAGTAAATGGTCCCCTACCTATTGTTAATGCTACCGTAATTACCCAAATTGTTGGCTCTGTTAGCCAAATGGCACTCTCTCCTGAAGGTATTTGGCTGGTTAATGATCGTCATTTATTACGCCTTACTAAAAACTCATCAGATTTCTCTAAACTACGTTTAGAGCTTACCGCTAAAATATCGTTACCAGAGCGCTTAGCGCAAACCATAGTGCACGATTTATCATTCTTAAACGGTAATTTGTATATAGCCTCTGAGCTAGGTGCATACTTTTTAGATTTAGATGACGAACTAAGACCTTTTCCTTTACCTAATGCAAATAACTCAGCCGTTTATAAGTTTATGAGTGATACCGATGGTGGCTTATGGGTTTCGACTTATGGACGTTTATTATTTAGAGATAAAACCGGTGAGTGGCAATGGGTAGAGCCAAGCCAACTTGATCAAAGCATATGGTTTGCTGATATTTTTAGAGATGATAAAAATAACGTTTGGTTAGCAAGTTTTAGTGAAGGCTTATGGCTTGCCCATGAAGGGCGGGTAGAAAGGCATTCAGCAGTTTCAGATATGACCGAGTCTGTTATGGCTATTAGCCAAGCTCCAGATGGAAAACTGTGGGTTGCTAACAAAAGCGGCATTGGTTATTTCGATTTAGATAAAAGTTTTATTAATTTAGTTCCAAGTAGTAAATATGGATACGCATCAGTACACGATCTACAATTCGATGGTGAACGATTATATATAGCTACAGGACGTGGCTTATTTGTTTTTGAAAACAAGACACTCTATACCGTCCCAGGTCGAGCGCTTCGCGATAATCCTGTGTTTGCAATAAGTCGCTCTAGTAAAGGCGGTTTTTGGATTGGTACCGGACGCGGTTTATATCGATTAAATTATGCTGGTTTAACACCTTTTGCATATAACGCTTTTTTAGGTAGTAAGTTTATTACCTACGTATTGGATAAAACAAACTTTGGTGTGATTGGTACTAGTAAAGGCGCATATTACTTTACAGACCGTGGCATTGAAAAAATTGGTGACCAAACAACACTTGAAAGTGCATACGTAACTAGTGTGCTACATATAGATGGCGTGGGTATTTTAATCGGCTCTCTTAACGATGGGCTTTTTTACAGAAGTACGCAAGGGCAGTGGCGTCAACTCGATGCAGCTAATGGCTTACCGTATGGGTCTATATTTAGCCTAGAATATGATGAAAAGTTAAAGCATGTTTGGGTAAGCACCATGAAAGGTGTTTACAGAATGCCTGTAGAGCAATTTAAAACAGAAATAAAAAGCTTAAAAGTTGAAGAAGTGATTTCATCTTTTGACCGTCAACTCGATGGTAAAGCGAATCAATGTTGTAGTGGACTTGGGCATGATGCGGTAGCAGACACCGGTAATTCTATTTGGTACCCAAGCTTACAAGGTGTTGTTGAAATACCTAAAAATGTAGAGCTATTTGGTGTGCTTGCATTAAAGCCAACAATAGAAACAATAACAACACCACTTCGTCATTTAACTACCGCTGCGCTTGGTAAAAAACCATCATTAGAAACAGACGAGCGTGATATAACGCTAACTTACACAGCTATTGATTACTATGCACCAAACAGTATTGAATTTAGATATAAACTAAGTGGCTTAGATAGTGACTGGCGCTATGCTAATACGCGACGTGAAGCTATTTATACTAACTTGCCTCCAGGCTCGTTTTTGTTTCAGTTAGAAGCGAAGCGCCAAGGTGAAGACTGGACTAAAGCGCAAGAAGTAGAATACGGTTTTGTAGTGCCAGAGCGCTTTGACGAAACTATTTACTTTAGGCTTTTAATTACCAGTGGTTTTATTTTGCTTTTTTATCTCATTTTTTGGGTGTTTAGAGCGCAAGAGCGTAGAAAACAAGAAGCATTAGAGGGCTTGATCACCGAGCGTACCTTAGAGCTTCGTCAAGCTAATGATAAATTAGGCCAAGTGAATTCACAGCTTAAATTAGTTAGTCACTCAGATGAGCTAACGGGGCTGCGTAGCCGCCGCTTTTTGTTTGATCAACTCCCTAAAGATATTGAACACTTTCAACGTAATTCACAATCGCTGCAGGCACAAGGCAAGTCACTGGTGCTGGTAATTATTAACTTTGATAATTTCAGCCGTATTAATGATGCCTATGGCCCAATTGCAGGTGATAGCTGCTTACAGCAAATGGCTGCATTATTAAATTCGCGTACGCAGGGTTCTGACTATGTGGCACGTTGGAGTGGTGATGAATTTTTACTATTATTACGTGATTTTAAATGCAATAAAATAGACAGCTATGCTTCAGATCTTTGTAAAGTAATAGCGGCTAATTCATTCCAATTACCAAATGGAAAAACAACTAATATCACGGCATCAATTGGTTGGTCATTTTATCCATTACCACTTTTGGGTGGGCAGGTAATTAGCTGGGAGACATCTATTAATTTAGCTGATATTTCATTGCACCAAGTTAAAAAGCGCGGTGGTGATGGTGTTGCAAATATTACGTTTGATGATCAGCTTGATGCATTTGAGTTTGAACAAAATTCTAACGTTGATCAACAATTAGGTATTTTACAAAGCAATGGCCTAGCTGATATTAAAGTGTGGATGCGCTGATCAGCAATATTTGATATTAAAAAAGGAGCCTAGGCTCCTTTTTTAATATGCTCAACTTTAGATGTATAGGAAGTTAATTAATAAACGCTTTAATAGCGGTTAATATTCCTTGCTCGCCTAATCCCATTTCATCGTGCATTTCATCTTGGGTGCCGTGTTTAATAAACTCATCAGGAATACCTAAGTTAAGGATATTAATATCAGCTTTTTGCGTTGCTAAGAATTCGTTAACTGCAGAGCCGGCACCGCCAGCAATAGCATTGTCTTCAAGCGTAACAATTACATCGTGGCTAGTTGCAAGCTCATTTAAAAGTGCGGTATCAAGTGGTTTAATAAAACGCATATTAACAAGCGTTGCATCTAATTCATCTGCAGCAAGCTGTGCATTTTCAAGTAATGTACCGAACGATAAAATGGCAATTTTACTGCCTTTCTTAATTGTATCTGCCTTGCCTATTTCAAGCAGTTGCATAGTGCTTTCAATGTCTGCAGTACCTGCACTACCTCGAGGATAACGAACTGCAACAGGGCAGTTTGCTTTATAACCGGTGTATAGCATTTGACGGCACTCGTTGGTATCGCTTGGTGCCATAATTACCATATTTGGAATGCAGCGCATAAAGCTTAAATCGTACGCACCTTGGTGAGTTTCACCATCGGCTCCCACAATACCAGCGCGGTCAATGGCAAATAATACAGGTAAGTTTTGCAGTGCAACATCATGTATTAATTGGTCATACGCACGTTGTAAAAAGCTCGAGTAAATAGCAACAACAGGTTTTAAACCTTCACAGGCAAAGCCAGCGGCTAAAGTAACGGCATGCTGCTCAGCAATAGCTACATCAAAGTATTGATCTGGATGCTCTTTAGAAAAACGTACCATGCCTGAACCTTCGCGCATTGCAGGCGTGATAGCCATTAACTTGCTGTCTTGTTCGGCCATATCACATAACCAATCGCCGAATACTTTTGAAAAAGTAGCGGCACTAGGTTTAGATTTAGGCAGGCTAGTTGTGCTTGGGTCGAATTTTGGTACACCATGGTAGCCAATAGGATCGGCTTCAGCCGGTTTGTAGCCCTTACCTTTTTGGGTTTTTATATGTAAAAGCTGTGGGCCTTTTAAATTACGCATATTACGTAATGTATCTACCAACATGTTTACATCGTGACCATCAATGGGACCAATGTAATTTAGGCCTAATTCTTCAAAGAAGGTACCTGGGATCATCATGCCTTTAATGTGCTCTTCCATTTTACTGGCAAGTTGCTTTACCGGAGGTACTCCTGAGAGTAACTTTTTACTACCTTCACGAATGTTAGTATAAAAGCTACCTGATAAAATTCGAGCAAAGTGATTTGTTAATGCGCCAACATTTTCAGAAATCGACATTTCGTTATCATTTAAAATAATAAGCATGTCTGATTTTACATCACCTAAATGATTCATCGCTTCAAATGCCATGCCTGCGGTTATAGCTCCGTCACCAATAATGGCTACAGACTTTCGACCTTTACCTTCTTTTTGTGCAGCAATAGACATACCTAAAGCAGCCGAAATAGAGGTGCTTGAATGGCCTACGCTAAACGTATCGTATTGGCTTTCATCGCGAAAAGGAAAAGGGTGCAAACCGTCTTTTTGGCGAATAGTGTGCATTTGCTCGCGACGACCAGTAAGAATTTTATGCGGATAAGCTTGATGACCCACATCCCAAACTAGGCGATCGTCTGGAGTGTTATAAACATAATGCAGCGCAACGGTTAGTTCAACCGTCCCTAAACCAGACGCTAGATGACCGCTACTTTGCGATACTGAGTTGAGTAAATAATCGCGCAGCTCATTGCTAAATGCAGGGAGTTTGTCTTGCGCTAAGTCACGCAATTGGGCTGGCTCGTCAACCAAATTAAGTAATGGATACTTGCTACTATCAAGTGTCATGGTTTTATATATATCCTTCGCTAACATTAATTAATTCAAAGCTTTTACGAATAATTAATGTTGAGTAATAATGTCAGTGCTAATTGCAATACGTATGAGCAAAAATTAGTGGTCACGCTCAATTAGGTAATTTGCTAGCGACGCAAGAAGTGTTGTGTCAGCATCTATATTTGCTAACGCTTCATGGGCTTGTTGTATTAAATTTTGCGCCTTTTCTTTAGCGCCTAGCATACCTAATAACGCCGGATATGTCGCTTTATTCGCGGCAATATCGGAGCCTTGTGGCTTTCCTAAAATAACTGTATCGCCTTCAACATCTAAAATGTCGTCGTGTACTTGAAATGCTAGCCCTATAGCATACCCAAAAACACTTAAATTTTCTAAGGTTTGTTGATCAGCCTTTTCACTGCACAGTGCACCAAGTGTAATTGCGCAATTAATTAGAGCCCCGGTTTTTAGCTTATGTATTCGCTCAAGCTCTTGTACGGTAATTACTTTATCAGTTGCTGCTATATCAAGGCCTTGTCCGCCAACCATACCCTGAAGGCCTGATGCGTGGGCAAGTGTAGCAATCATTTTTACTTGTGTTTGCGATGAGCATTCAAATTTGTGATTCGCAATAAGCTCAAAAGCAAGAGTTTGAAGAGCATCACCGGCTAAAATTGCATTTGCCTCGCCAAACTCTATATGACAAGTAGGGCGTCCGCGGCGTAAGTCGTCGTCGTCCATTGCTGGTAAGTCATCATGGACTAACGAATAGCTATGAATACACTCAATTGCAGCAGCAAGTACGTTTAAGTCTTGATGGTTTGCGCCGAGCATTTTACCTGTGGCATAAACTAAAAATGGACGTAATCTTTTACCACCATTAAACAATCCATACTGGGTGGCGTTCTTTACAGTTTCTTCTGTATCGAGAGGCTGGTTAAAATGCTGTTGTAAGGTCGCTACTACATCTTTTTGAGCACGTTCAATATGATTTTTTATGCTCACAGCTATTCCATATCATTATCAAAATTTGTAAGTACTGACTTTTCGCCATTCCCCATCAAAATTGATACTTTTTGTTCTGCTTGCTGTAATTTCCCTGATGAAGCACTTGCTAATGCAATTCCACGCTCAAATTGCTTTAACGATTGCTCAAGCGATAAGTCACCTTGTTCCATGTCACTAACGATTGTAGATAATTCTTCTAGTGCTTGTTCGAAACTTAAGTTTTCAGGTTTTTTAGTCGCCATCTTTATTTCAGCTTACATAATAAATTTAGGGGTCAATTTTAGGGGGAATGCTAAACTAGGTCAAAGGATGATATTGGTTTTTTACCTTTATAACGTTAAATTATATTTCAAGTGCATTAATAAAGCCTTAATAGCGGTCTGTTGGTTTAATAAATCAATTGATAATTAGGTAGCCCTTATAACTTGATCTAAGATAGTGCTAAAGGCTGCTTTTTATGTTTATTTATAAAAATGGCTTAAGCAATTCAATATGTTGCCGATAAGCAGTTAATAATAAAAGTTTATGATAAGGCCATTAAGCATGAAACTTCTGGAGGAAATGTGGATTTAGCAACCATAATCGGGATCCTAGGCGCAATTGGCTTAATTGTCATGTCTATGTTTATGAGTAGTAGCGGTGAAATGGCTATGTTTTACAATACCCCGTCTGTGGTTATTGTATTTGGTGGTTCACTCTTTATTGTTTTATCAAACTTCACCATGTCGCAATTTTTGGGGATAGGTAAAGTTGTTGCCAAAGCGTTTATGTTTAAAATCGAAACGCCAGAAATACTTATCGAAAAAGCAGTAGAACTTGCGGATTCAGCTCGTAAAGGCGGTTTTTTAGCACTCGAAGAAGCTGAAATTCCAAACCCCTTTATGCGCAAAGGCGTCGATATGCTCGTTGATGGCCACGACGCAGATGTAGTTCGCGCTACACTTCAAAAAGATATTTCTCTAACCACGACTCGCCATGAATTGGGCGCGGGTTTATTTAAGTCGTTAGCTGATATAGGGCCTGCAATGGGTATGATTGGTACTCTAATTGGTTTGGTTGCAATGTTGTCTAACATGGATGACCCAAAGGCAATTGGTCCGGCAATGGCAGTAGCACTATTAACAACTTTATATGGCGCGTTTTTAGCCAATGTTGTGGCAATTCCTATTCAGGTAAAACTCGAACTGCGTAAAGACGAGGAAGCTATGAATCAGCGTTTAATTTTGGATGCTATTTTAGGTATACAAGATGGTCAGAATCCAAAAGTAATCGAAGGTATTTTGAAAAATTACTTAGCTGAATCTAAACGCAAAGTAGATACCGAGGAGTAATTATGTCTGATCAAGAGTGCAAATGCCCACCGCCAGGTCTACCTGCATGGATGGGAACGTTTGCCGATTTAATGTCACTGTTAATGTGCTTTTTTGTACTCTTGCTCGCGTTTTCAGAAATGGATGTACTTAAGTTTAAACAAATTGCGGGCTCTATGAAGTTTGCTTTTGGTGTGCAGAATAAAATTGAAGTAAAAGACATCCCTAAAGGTACCTCTGTTATTGCCATGGAGTTTACCCCAGGCAAACCAGAGCCAACCCCAATAGAAACCATTCAGCAGCAAACAGTCGAAATGACTCAACAAATGTTAGAGTTTCAGGCTGGCGATGAAAGCTCAGCAGGCGGCAGGCAAGAACAGCGCGGGGATAAACGCGGTGGCGAATCTCGTAGTACCTCACAAGAAGAATCTTCTGAGCAAGCAACTTCAGCAGCCGATCAGGAGCAAACTAACGAGCTTGTTAAAAAGATAGCGCAGCAGCTTGAAAAGCAAATAATCGATGGCGCTATTGAGCTTGAGTCTTTAGGGCAGCAAATAATTATTCGCATTAGAGAGAATGGTTCATTTCCTTCAGGTAGTGCATTTTTACAACCTAAGTTTAAACCTATAATTCAAGATATCGGTGTGCTGTTAAAAGATGTACCCGGTGAAATAACAGTATCTGGCCATACAGATGATTTTCAGGTATCGAATGAGTTATATATTAATAATTGGGACCTATCATCAAAGCGTGCTGTAGCCGTTGCAAGTGAACTGCAAAAAGTCCAAGGATTTGATAAAACCCGAATGATGGTGGTTGGTCGAGCTGAAACACGACCACTTGTACCGAATGACACAGATGAAGATCGCCGCAGGAATCGCCGAGTAGAAATATCTATATTACAAGGTAAAGCAAAAGAGTCAGCTCCTATCGACGTGAGGTAGTACTGCTTGGCAAAGCTTATTTTTTAGCTTAAAGTAAAACTCCTTAACAATTGTAATGGAGTACTTATGAAAATAATAAATAAATATTGTTATATGCCGGGCAACGGAACTGGTGGAGACGATGATAAGACTAAAGAATAACCATGCCTTTATGGGTTGATAAAGTAATCTTTTTTCTTGAACTTAGCTGGGTTTTATTTTTAATCCCGGCTATTTTTATTTTCTATTTACGTAAAGATTTTTTGGCATTACGGTTTGTATGTATAACAGGTGCATTTTTTTTATTTGGTGCACTTATATTCGATTCTTTAAAAGAGTTTGATAAAGATATTTATATATATAGGTATCTTGTTTGGGCGTTTAATGACATTGCTTGGATGGCACTTATTGCATATCTAGGTTTAAAAGATAAAGTTTATTTATGGCAATGTGTGGTAGGTCAGTTAGTTGTTATTATGGCACCAATTTTACAACTTTTTCGTGTTGTTGATCGCCACCTTTGGGATTTATCTTATAGTACGCTGATCTATAAAACGCTTTTACCTTTAATTAATATAGGCACTGTAGTGGTGTGCTATCTTCCGCTGATTTATTTAGTGATCAAAAATAATAAAGTTGTAACCAGTAATGGTTATAAAAAAGCCCCTCCTTTAAAATAGCTGTGCTAAACTACTGTTTATATGAACAGTAGTGAGCAAGCTATGAAACTCTACATTGCAGAAAAACCTTCACTTGGACGCGCTATTGCTGATGCGTTACCAAAACCACATAAAAAACACGATGGTTATATAGAAGTCGCTAATGGCGATTGTGTATCGTGGTGTATTGGGCATTTGCTAGAACAAGCAGAACCTGATGACTATGATGAGCGTTTTAAAAAGTGGCAGTTTGAACACTTGCCTATAATACCTGAGCAATGGAAGCTAAAAGCTAAAACCAAAACACGTAAACAGCTCACTGTTTTAAAAAAATTAATTAAACAAGCTTCGCAACTTATTCACGCTGGCGATCCAGACCGTGAAGGCCAGCTATTAGTCGATCAAGTAATTGAAGAAGCTAAAATAAGTCAGGCTAAAAAGCAGAGTACACAACGTTTACTCATTAGTGATTTAAACTTATCGGCAGTAAAAAAATCATTGAGTAATATGCGCTCTAATCGAGACTTTATTCCGTTAAGTGTATCTGCTTTAGCACGCTCTCGTGCTGATTGGCTATTTGGTATGAATTTAACGCGTGCATATACATTAGCGGGTCAAAAAGCAGGATTTGGTAATGTACTTTCGGTAGGACGGGTACAAACCCCTATTTTAGGGCTTGTTGTTAATAGAGATAACGAAATAGCACACTTTGTATCTAAGCCTTTTTACGATGTACTGGCGCATTTACTTACTCCAGATAACCAGCCATTCATAGCTAAGTGGGTTCCTAGTAAAGCATGTGAGCCACATCAAGATGAAGAAGGGCGAATACTTAACAAAGCACTCGCAGAAAATGTTGCTTCGCGTATTACCAAACAAAATGCTGAGCTTACAGCGCTTGAGCAAAAACAAAAAAAACAAAGTGCTCCATTACCTTATAATTTATCTGCACTGCAAATAGATGCGGCTAAAGCATTTGGAATGCCGGCTCAAAAAGTGTTGGATATTTGCCAAATACTTTATGAGCGACATAAATTAATTACCTACCCACGCTCGGATAATCGTTATTTACCTAAAGATCACCATCAAGATGCATCTGCTATTTTTAAAGCTATAAGTGCTAATGGTGGGCAAAGCACCGAATTGGTAAATGGGGCTGATGTAAAAAAGCGTAGTAAATGTTTTAACGGTTCAAAAGTGGCTGCCCATCATGCCATTGTCCCTACGGCTAAGCAGTTAAAGTCAGCGAGTTTGAGCGGTGACGAAGCGAAGGTATATCAATTAATAAGCCGCCATTATCTAATTCAGTTTTATCCCGACTATATATATAACGAAACTAAAGCAGAGATAACAATCGCTGGCGGATTATTTAAAGCAAATGCAAAACAAGATGTAAGCTTAGGCTTTAAGGTATTAATGGGTAAGTCTGAATTAAAAGATGAAGCTACGTTACCTCCTTTTACAAAAGGTATGTCTCTTTTTTGTGAGCAAGGCGAAGTGGTCGAAAAGCATACATCACCCCCTGCTTATTTTACCGATGCTACATTATTGGCTGCGATGACCGGCATTAGTCGTTATGTTAAAGATCCACAAATTAAAAAAGTATTAAAAGACACTGATGGTTTAGGTACGGAGGCAACACGTGCGGGAATAATCGAGTTGCTATTCAAGCGGCGTTTTTTAAAACGTGAAGGTAAGTCAATTAGAGCGACCGAAACGGGACTTGCCCTTATTAGCGTATTACCACAAGGTTTAGCGAGTCCTGATTTAACCGCAAAGTGGGAATCGAGCTTAGGTGATATCGCGCAGCAAGTAATGAGTTATCAGCAATTTTTACAGCCTTTACTTGCTGACTTAAATGGGTTTGTACAATTAGCAGCAAACTGCGATAGCAATGCATTTACAAGGTTACCAAAAAGCTCACCTAAAAAACGCTTTGCTAAACGAGGTGGAAAAACGACCTTTAAAAAGTCGAGTTATAAAAAAAGCTCTGTTGCTAGTTAGCTACAGAGCCATTTTATTAAACGATATTACTTAACCTGGACTCTGCTTGAGATAGATTTATTATCCAGAATTCAGGTTACTTATTAAATAAAGCAACAGCAGCGTTACTCATTGCTTTTATTCCGGTAGGGATAGCAACTTTATAATCTGGTGCAAATTTACTAGAGTGTAGGGAAGGGGGGACTTCACCTGTTTTTATCGAATCTGCATATTGTGCTTGGTTTACGCCACCTAGCCAAAATAAGGTAATAGGGATGTTTTCATCGGTGCGTCCGTATAGGCCAAAGTCTTCACCTGCCATTACAGCTTGTGTTTCAAGCACATTAGTATCACCAATTGCGCTGGCAATAGAGTTTCTAACAATGTCTGTTTGTGCAGGGTTATTATAAGTAGATGGAATAGATTCATCTTCATGTACATATACTACAGGGTAGTTTGATTCATTTAAGCCAGCACTTTGTGCAATACCTGCCGTGATTCGTTTTATTGCTGCTATTTGAGCACTTCTAACATTTGGGTTATAGCTTCTGAGAGTGAGTTGTAGTTTTACTTCATCCGAAATCACATTATGTTTTGAGCCACCATGAATAGACCCAACCGTAATAACCGAAGGCTCTAGCGGTGAAAGTTCTCGGCTTGTGATTGTTTGCAGAGCAAGTACTGTGCGTGCAGCTATAATCACAGGGTCTATAGTTGTATGCGGATAAGCACCATGACCACCTTTACCTTTTATTGTAATATCGACAGAATCTACACTTGCCATAGTGTATTCATTTTTCATTGATACCTTACCAGCGGGGACGCTAGCACTTACATGCAAAGCAATTATATGATCAGGTTTTTCATATTTACTAAATAGTCCTTCGCCTAACATGGCTTTAGCACCCCCACCAACTTCTTCGGCAGGCTGTGCAACCATCATCAAAGTGCCTTTCCATTGATCTTTGTGTACTATTAATTGCTCAGCAGTACCAATAAAAGAGCTCATGTGAATATCGTGGCCACAACCGTGCATTACACCTACTTTCGCACCATGCTCGTCTATTACTTTAACTTTTGAGGCATAGGACTTTCCTGTCTGCTCTATAATAGGTAAGCCATCGGTGTCAGTACGGATCATCACGGTTGGACCGTTTCCGTTTTTGTAAATGCCGACAACACCAAAGCCACCTACATTACTTGTTACTTTAAAACCCAGCTGAGTTAATTTATCCGCTATTTTATTACCCGTTTCTTGTTCGTGATAAGAAAGCTCTGGCGATTGGTGTAAATCGAGGTAAAACTTTTCTATAGCTGGCATGGTTTTGCTTAAATTCAAATCGAGTCCATTTGCTTGTACTAATGGGCTTGCTAATAAAAGTATTGCACTTAGATAAGTTAATTTCATGTTTTCCCTCATTGTTGAATATGTATACCGGATGATTTAGGTATATGACTTGTAATTATTATGTTCACCACCATATAAAAACCTAAATAGATGAATATGGCAATCAATTCAATGAGCAACATAGTTAGTATTAATGCGCAAAACCTTCAACAAGTACTCGGTGAAACATCACAGCAAAAATTGGTGTTGCTTAACTTTTTCTCTCCTCAAAGTCCTGACTGCATCGGACAGGCTGCAATTTTAGATAAAGTAGCGGCTGAATATGCAAGCTATATGGTAGTAGCAAACCTAGATTGCGATGCAGAGCAAGCACTCGCTTCTCAACTTGCGCAACAAGTTGGTCTTCAAACTCTGCCTACGCTTGTATTATTAAAAGACTCTGCACCAGTAGATTTACTTGCAGGTGTTCAAAGTGAGGCACAAATACGCGAAGCCCTAGCAAAGCATTTACCTGCGCAACAAGACTTACTGTTAGAGCAAGCAAAACAAGCGTTATTAAAGTCAGATTTAAATGCTGCATTTAATTATGCAAAGCAAGCTTATGAAATAGACAGCGGTAATGCACGCATCAAATTAGTGCTTGCAGACATATGTATTCAAATTCACAAGGTAGATGAAGCGCAAGCGCTTATAAATACAATAGACGTACAAGAGCAAGATGCTTACTTTAATAATATAAAAGCAAAATGCGAAGCTGCGCTTGAAGCAAAAGACTCACCAGAGATTAAAGAAAAGCAACAACAAGTAGAAAAGTACCCTAATGACCTAGAATTAAAAGAAGAGCTCAGTATTTTACTCAATGAAGCAGGCAGAAAAGAAGAAGCATTGGATATACTATTTACAGTGCTTCAAAAAGATCTGAATTTCAATGAAGCGAAACCAAGCTTTTTAGCCATTATTGCCTCTTTACCTGATGGCGACGCACTCGCAGCAAAGTATCGTCGCAAGTTATATAGTATTTTATACTAGGGTCTGTTGCTCTTTGCGGATTGAAATTTGTTCAAACTAGGGGGTGTTTAATCGCGGCGCGAGATTTGTAACCTAGTGGGCTAAGTAAAAACCGAGTAACAAAGAGTAAATAGCCCCTAGATTCTAATAACTATTACTTTTGAGAAGCACCTATATAAGGTGCTTTTTGCATTTTTAAGGTTTTAATTAAAAGCTATAGAATGGTTTAGCTATGTAAAAACAAGAGTTATCAACAGGTTTTTGTGGGTAACTTGTGCTTATCATGTGTGCTTGCTTGGGGCTTAATTTTAATTACTATTTTATGCAAATAACGCTTGCGTAAAATCCGCCGCTCCCTATAATGCGACCCCACTGAGACGGGAAACGCCAACGCATAGCGAGGCACGAACAACTCAGGGTGTTAAGTAA